>NZ_JBLUXC010000014.1:0-94495 GCF_048276795.1 Aeromonas sp. PS2Canimalfood6 | reverse complement strand
AGGCGTGGTGCAATCAGGCCGCCCGATGAAGCAGGAACCCGGTACTGCGCGAGCAGCTATCACCCAGTAATGGGAATCCCCCTCCTGTGACGCGAAGCGCTAAGGTGGGGGAGGATGTCAAAGAACATGACCAAGACGACAAACACCAGGATCCCCAGGGCAATGTAGTCAAGTACCATCGATTTCTCCCGTCTGAGTCGCTAACAATGCTTCGATTGTCGAGTCGAGGCTTCGGCAATAATGACAGCATATGCCGTCGGTGCAAGTCTGCAATCGGAGAGTTGGTGTGGCGGTACAGGCATGGTTCATCGGTTGCTCATTTAACACACAAAATTGATTTGGTTAGATAAAATCAAGCAGCAATGGATGCCCGGGCAAGGTGAGAGGTGAACCTGATGAACGAATGGTGCAGTGGCAAAGGATGGCGGCTTGGCCTGTTGCTGATCTGCCTGTTGTGGTCCCGCCTCGGCTGGACCGCCGAACCCAGAATGGAGCCCAATGAGCAGGAGTTGGCACAGACCCTGGTCCTGCTTCATGAACCCATCGTCATGCTGACGGCTAAATATGGCAACCTGGATGGGGCGGCCAGGGTACGGCTGGCCCATGAGCGAGTTCAGCGGATGGAGCCAAGCGACCTCATGACGCCTGTGGCCGTGACGAAAGGCAGTCGACACGGCCAGGAGAGCCGGGAGTTTCTGGTCAATGGCAAGCGCATTCTGGTGCTGCTGGAAGGGGACCTTGATGAATTCGACGAGCTGACCCTGGATCAGGCGGCCGAACGTGTCCTGCATCGGCTCGACGGCGTGCGCATCAAGTATCTCGAGCTGCACTCGACCCCCTATTTGCTCAGAGCCGTCGGCTTGGCGGTGGTGGTCAGCCTGATCTTCTTCGGCCTCATCTGGCTGTTGCAGCGGGGGCATCGGCGAGTCAGAAAGTGGCTGGCCAACCGCCTGTTGCTGCAGAAGGGGCTGGTCCCCCACTCCTGGCGCCAGGTCACCGGGAATGTCGAGGTCCGCTTGCTCGGCCTCATCACGCTGCTGCTCATCTTCATGCTCACCTATGGCTGGCTGACCTATGTGCTCGGCCTGTTCCCCCAGACCCGGGCCTGGAGCTATCAGCTTGGGGAATCCCTGTTTGCCCTGTGTGGCGACATGCTGGAGGGCATGATTGCCGCCATGCCCGGTCTGGTAACCGTGCTGCTTATCGTGGTCATCACCCGTTTCTTCATCAAGATGCTGGCCATCCTCTTCGACCGCATCGAGCGTGGCCAGTTTCGGGTGCAGGGTTTGCACGCCGAGACCATAGGCGCCACCCGGCGACTGCTGTCAGTGGTGATCTGGCTGTTTGCCCTGACCGTGGCCTACCCCTATCTGCCGGGTGCGGATTCCGATGCCTTCAAGGGGATCAGCGTCTTCTTCGGTCTGATGGTGACACTGGGATCGGCCGGTATCATGAACCATGCCATGAGCGGCCTGGTGCTCATTTACTCCCGCGCACTGCGGCCAGGGGATCTGGTGCAGATCGGCGAGGTGGAGGGGATGGTGAGCGAGCTCAATGCCCTCTCGACCAAGCTGGTGACGCGCCAGGATCACGAGGTCACGCTGCCCAATGCAGTGGTGGTGGGGGGCAAGGTGGTGAACCTGACACGGCTGGCGGGCGAGAAGGGAGTGGCCCTGTTGACCAAGGTGACCATCGGTTATGACACCCCCTGGCGTCAGGTACATGCCATGCTGGAGCTGGCCGCGCGGCGCTGCACCCGGCTCAATCAGGATGAAGCTCCCCTGGTGCGGCAGTTGCATCTGCAGGATTGGTATGTGGAGTACGAGTTGCAGGTGAGGATGAAGGCAAGCGAACTCCCTGCGGTGGTCAAGACGGAGCTCCATGGCCATATTCAGGATGTCTTCAACGAGTTCGGGGTGCAGATCATGTCCCCCAACTTCATTGCCCAGCCGGAACAGGCTGTGCTGGTGGCCAGGGAGCAGTGGTATCAGGCGCCGGCCCGGGCGCCCGATTCCGCCGAGCCCCCCGCCAGAGAGTGACCACAAAAAGCAGAGGCCCGGCAGCAATGCCGGGCCTCTTGTCATGAAGAGAAGCTGATGCCTCAGCTCTCCTTGGCCTCTCTCAGTTGGGAGGGCCTGAATTTTACCAGGAAGGCGAGGGTGATGAGGGCGGTGCTCACCAGACCGATGATGGTGGAAACATTCATCTCGAGGCCGAAACCGATGGGGGCGTTGGCCAGGTAGGTGATGACCACTGCGGTCATGAAGATGGCGGGAATGGTGCATACCCAGTGCAGCTTGCCTTCCTTGATGAGGTAGGCGGCCGCAGCCCACAGCATGATGACGGCGGTGGTCTGGTTGGCCCAGCCGAAGTAGCGCCAGATCACCCCGAACTCTGCCTTGGAGATGATGAAGCCAAGGATGAACATGGGGATGGCGATGAGCAGACGCTTGGCCATGGGCTTCTGGGTCAGGTTCAGGAAGTCCGCCACGATGAGGCGGGCGCTGCGAAACGCGGTGTCACCGGAGGTGATGGGCAGGATCACCACGCCGAGGATCGCCAGGATGCCGCCCACGGTACCGAGCAGGCTGGTGGAGACTTCGTGCACCACGGCAGAGGGGCCGCCGCTGGCCAGGGTGGCGTTGAGCGCCTCGGTGCTGTCGTAGAAGGAGAGACCCAGGGTGCACCAGATGAGGGCGATGATCCCTTCCCCTATCATGGCGCCGTAGAAGATGAAGCGACCGGAGCTCTCGTTCTGCATGCAGCGCGCCATCAGCGGAGACTGGGTGGCGTGGAAACCGGAGACCGCACCACAGGCGATGGTGATGAACAGCAGCGGCCAGAGCGGCAGGTCCGTCGGGTGCAGGTTGGAGAAGTCCATCCCGGTGTTGTAGAAGCCCTTGCCGGAGACGATGAGGCCGATGATGAGGCCGACCGACATGAAGACCAGCAGCGCGCCGAAGATGGGGTAGAAGCGACCGATGATCTTGTCGATGGGGACGATGGTCGCGAGGATGTAGTAGGCGAAGATGGCCGCAATCCAGTAGACCAGATCGGTGGAGGTGAGGTTGGCGAGCAGGCCCGCCGGGCTCAGGACGAAGACCACGCCCACCAGCATCAGGAGCACCACGGCAAAGAGGTTCATGAAGTGCTTGGCGGCGGTGCCCAGGTGCTCACCGACCACGGTCGGCACCGAGGAGCCCCTGGCGCGCACCGACAGCATGCCGGAGAAATAGTCGTGGACCGCACCGGCGAAGATGCAGCCGAACACGATCCAGAGCATGGCGACCGGACCATAGAGGGCACCCAGGATGGGGCCGAAGATGGGGCCGACGCCGGCGATGTTGAGCAGTTGAACCAGGTAGACCTTCTTGTCCGACATGGGGACATAGTCCACCCCGTCCGCCATGGTGATGGCGGGGGTCTTCAACTCGGGTTTGGGCCCGAATATCCGTTCGATGAATTTGCCGTATATGAAGTAGCCGGCTATCAACAAGCCGACACAGAGGAAGAACCAGATCATTGCTACGCTCCTGCTTTGTTATTTTTTGGTGTGCGCAGCCAGTGTAGGTGGGGACTTCTGTTAACGGCAGGTGAAAGGGGGTGAGCGGCGACATGGCGACCCGAGCGGTTGTCCGCTGTGATCCGGCGCACATCGCGCCCCGCTTTATTCCAGTCCCAGCTCGTCCTTTAGCTCCTTGAGGTAGCGGCGGCTGACCGGTACCCGGGCCCCGCTCGGGGTCACGATCTCCGCCAGTTGATTCTCCAGCAAACGGATTTCGAAGATGGCGGCCGGGGCCACCAGATACTGGCGGTGACAGCGCAGCAGCGGGGTCTTCTCCTCGAGGGACTTGAGGGTGAGCTGGGTGTGAAACAGCTCGCCCTGGCAGGCGACATGGACGCCGCCGAGATCGGAGAAGGCGTACTCCACCTGGGAGGTTGGGAGCAGCCGCACCCGGTTGTGCAGGTATCCGGGGATATGGTGGATGGTCGGGGCCAGGGTCCCGACCGGTTGCGGGGTGATGTCCTGCCTGAGCCGCGCCAGGGTCTTGGCGAGGCGCGCCGGCTCCACCGGCTTGAGCAGGTAGTCGAAGGCGTTCTCCTCGAAGGCCTGGATGGCGTAGTCGTCGAACGCGGTGACAAAGACGATGCGGGGCAGGGGATCGAGCATGGCCACCAGCTCCATGCCGCTGAGCTTGGGCATCTGGATATCGAGAAACACCACATCCGGCTTGAGTTGCTGGATGAGGCCGAGCGCCTCGATGGCGTTGCCCGCCATGCCCAGGATCTCGATGTCGGGATCGCTGGCCAGCAGCTCTGCCAGCTCTTCGCGGGCATAGGGCTCGTCATCGACGATCAGGGTGCGGATCATGTCATCTCCTTGGCGGTGGTGCGGGGTTGTCGTGGGAGTGTCAGGGAGACCCGGGTCCATTGCTCCGGCTCCCACTGGACGTCAATGCCATAGCGCTCGCCAAAGGCGCTCTTGAGGCGCTTGTCCACCAGGCTCATCCCCAGACCATCCCCCTGGCCGGATGGCTGCCAGGCCCCGGCGTTGTCTTCGACGCAAAGGGTGATCGCCTCGGGGGTTTCCCTCGCGAAGAGGCGAAGTCGCCCCTCTCCCAGCAGGGAGCAGATGCCGTGCTTGATGGCATTCTCGATGAGGGGCTGCAGGGTGAAGCTCGGCAGTTGCACCTCGGCAAGGTGGGGCGGGATCTCGTTGATGACGGTGAGCCGCTCGCCAAAGCGGGCCTGCTCTATCTCCAGGTAGGAGAGGCAGTGCTCCTGCTCCTCACGCAGCGTGGTCAGGCCGCTCTGGCGCTTGAGGTTGTTGCGAAAGAAGCGGGAGAGGTGCAGCAGCAGCTCCCGTGCCCGTCCCGGATCGCGGCGGGTAATGGCGCTGATGGTGTTGAGGGTGTTGAACAGGAAGTGGGGGTTTATCTGTGCCTGTACCAGCTTGAGCTCGGATTGCACCAGCAGGCGCTGCTGCTGCTCCAGGCGGCCTGCCAGCAGCTGCTGGGACAACAGGTTGGCGATCCCTTCTCCCAGGGTGTGATTGATCTTGAGGAAGAGCCGCTTCTTGGGCTCATAGAGTTTGATGGTGCCGATCACCCCCTCGTCACCCTGCAGGGGGATCACCAGCACGGAGCCGAGCTGGCACTGGGGGGAGATGCTGCAACGATAGGGCTGGCTGTTGCCATCTGCGAACAGCACCTTGTTCTGGGCGATGGCTTGCAGGGTGATCGCCGAGGTGATGGGGGTGCCCGGCTTGTGGTGATCTTCCCCGGTGCCGATGAAGGCGAGGATTTTGTCGGTGTCCGTGATGGCGACGGCGCCGACGCCGGTCTCTTCCTGAACGATATGGGCTATCTTGCCGCTGGCCTCCGGAGTGAACCCCTGGCTCATGATGCCGACGGTACGGTTGGCGATGGTGAGCGCCTTGGCGGAGAAGACCCGGGAGAACTTTTCGTACATCCGCTGCTGGTCGCGGATCATGCTGATGAAGAGCGCCGCCCCGCAGGAGTTGGCGAGGATCATGGGGGTGGCGATGGTGCGCACCAGCAGCAGGGACTTGTCGAAGGGGGTGGCGACCAGCAGGATGATCACCATCTGCATGATCTCGGCCACGAAGGTGGTAAAGAAGGCGACCCTGGGCGCAAAGAGGTCATTGACCCTGCCTGCCCGCATCAGCCGCCAGTGAACCAGCCCCCCCAGCAAGCCTTCGCAGGTGGTGGAGATGGCGCAGGCGAGATCGGTGAACCCCCCCAGAGTATAGCGGTGCAGGCCGCCGGTCAGCCCCACCAGGAATCCCACCAGGGGGCCGCCCAGCAGTCCCCCCAGTACGGCACCGACCGCCCGGGTGTTGGCGATGGCGTCATCGATGTCGAGGCCCACATAGGTTCCCAGGATGCAAAAGCAGGAGAAGATGACATAGATGAGCACCTTGTGGGGCAGCCTGACGGAGTAGTTGGCCAGGGGACGCAGCAGGGGACTCTTGGAAAAAAGGTAGGCGATGACCAGACTGACGCTCATCTGCTGGAGCAGAGAGAGGACTAGTTGCATAAAAAAGCTTCCTCAAACACCACGCCGGAGCCGGGCGTTGTCATGACGCAGGGTGAGCCTGAGCCCGTCTTGATGCGGGCTGCGGGCTGAACGCTGCGGCAGTTTGCCAGAATGGAAAAATAAAACCATATAAAATCAGCACGTTAAATTGATATTTGTGTAATCGATGCCCGCTTGATATTGCTGATGCGAGCATGAAGGTATCCACCGGATACGCCACACGGAGGTGGCATGCTCCGCCCGGCCATCGGCTGGGCGTTTTTTATCCAGATCCAATGGTGGACGATTTCGAGGGGACCTGAGCAATTATTCAGGTTTGTCCAATGAGTTATCCCCAGCTTCTGGGGATAACTCAGAAGGCGAAATAGTAACAGACCCGCCGACCCAGACCGAAAAAGGCGCGCTGCGCGTCGTCCAGCTCTTCCTGTCTGAGGGTGGCGACGATGCTTCGCGCATCTTCCCGCAGATCGATCATGGCCACCCCTTCCGGCCGCTGCCCCTTGAGGTAGGGCAGCACCTTGGGTCTGAGGGGCATGCTGGGCTCGGTGGAGAGCACCAGGGCCAGGGCATCGTCATCCAGGCGCACCAGGGAACCCGGTGGATAGACCCCCAGCACCTTTATCAGCAACCTGACCTGGGTTTGCTCGAACTTCTTCTGGGAGAGCTTGTAGAGCTGGCCGATCACCTGGCTGGGTCCCGGCGGGTTGAGGCCGCTGCGCGGGTGAAGCAGCTCGTCATAGTGGTCCACCAGCCCGATGAGGCGGGCGAGGGGGGGGATCTTGTCGCCCTTGATCCCGAGGGGAAAACCGCTGCCATCGAGGCGTTCGTGATGCAGGTAGGCGACCTCACGGATCCTGGGTTCGAAAGCCTGCAACTGGTTGAGCATCTCCAGTCCGTACTGGGGGTGCATGTTGAGGAAATTCTGCTCCGCCTTGCTGAGCTCCCCCCGCTTCTGGATGATCTGGCTCGGGATCCTGAGCTCGCCGATGTCGTGGAGCAGGCCCGCCAGACCGGTTTCCTCGATCTCGACGGGATTCATGCCAAGCTCCCGTGCCATCAGCATGGCGATGAAGGCCACGCTCAGGCTGTGTTGCAGCAAGGTATCCGTGTTCTGGCTGCGGATAAGGTGCAGACCGAGCGGCCCCTGGTGTTCTGCCAGACGGGCGGCGGTGCTGCGCACTATCTGCGCAGTATTGGCCAGGCCTTCGTCCGGTTTGAGGTTGAGGGCGCCAAGGGCGTCGCGAAGATCTGACAGGGATTGACCGAACGCCTTGTCCGCGATGCGAAGGGAGCGCCTGAACGCCTTTTCGTCGAAGGTGGGGCCCTCAGAAGAGGGGGCGGTATCCCCGGTGTCGCTCATCTCAAGAGAGGGAACGGGTTCGGCCCGCAGCAGGGGCTCGACCGGCAGATCGCTCTTGTCGGGATCCACCATCAGCAGGGTCAGGTCGAGGTGGCGGATGATGTCGAGCTGCTGCTGGTCCTTGATTTTGAAGGCGTTGAACATGAAAGGGTGGCTCGTCCATCCCGTGGGAAGATGGATGTAGTGGCCGACTCTCAACTGCTCGATGGAGGCCTGTATCAGCGCCATGGACTAGCTCTTCTGTCGAATTTGCCTATCAACAAGCTAGCAAAATTAAACAGATAGACAAACAAAAAAGCCCGCGCATGTGCGCGGGCTCTTGTCATCCGTGGCGTTTATCAGGCCTTGGATTTTTTCTTGTTGTCCACCTTGGCGTCGACCTTGGCTGCAACCGGGGCGGCAGCAGGGGCTTCCTCGATGAAGGGACGGCCGTAGTAGGTGTCCATCAGGATGGCTTTCAGCTCGGTGATCAGCGGGTAGCGCGGGTTGGCGCCGGTGCACTGGTCATCGAAGGCTTCCAGGGCCAGCTGGTCTACCTTGGCCAGGAAGTCCGCTTCGTTCACGCCGGCTTCGCGGATGGAGGCCGGGATCCCCAGGGTGGCCTTCAGCTCGTCCAGCCAGGTCAGCAGCTTCTCGATCTTGGCGGCGGTACGGTCACCGGCAGCGGTCAGGCCCAGGTGGTCAGCCACTTCGGCGTAGCGACGGCGAGCCTGCGGACGGTCGTACTGGGAGAACGCGGTCTGCTTGGTCGGGTTGTCGTTCGCGTTGTAGCGGATGACGTTGCTGATCAGCAGGGCGTTGGCCAGACCGTGGGGGATGTGGAACTCCGCACCCAGTTTGTGGGCCATGGAGTGGCACACACCCAAGAAGGCGTTGGCAAACGCGATACCGGCGATGGTGGCGGCGTTGTGCACCTTCTCGCGGGCAACCGGGTCGTTGGCGCCGTTGATGTAGCTGGAGGGCAGGTAGTCCTTCAGCAGTTTCAGGGCTTGCAGCGCCTGACCGTCGGAGTATTCGTTGGCCAGCACGGAGACATAGGCTTCCATGGCGTGGGTCACTGCGTCGATACCACCGAAGGCACACAGGGATTTGGGCATGCCCATCACCAGGTTGGCATCCACGATGGCCATGTTCGGGGTCAGCTCGTAGTCGGCCAGCGGGTACTTCATGCCGGTGGCGTCGTCGGTCACGACCGCAAACGGGGTCACTTCAGAACCGGTACCGGACGTGGTGGTGATACAGACCAGTTCGGCCTTCACGCCCATTTTCGGGAACTTGTAGATACGCTTGCGGATGTCCATGAAGCGCATGGCCAGGTCTTCGAACGCGGTGTCCGGGTGCTCGTACATGACCCACATGATCTTGGCGGCATCCATGGGTGAACCACCACCCAGGGCGACGATCACGTCCGGCTTGAAGGAGTTGGCCATCTCGGCGCCCTTGCGGACCACGGACAGGGTGGGGTCGGCTTCCACTTCGTAGAAGATCTCCACTTCCATGTTCAGCTTCTTGAGCAGGCGAACCACTTCATCGGCATAGCCGTTGTTGAACAGGAAGCGGTCGGTCACCACCATGGCGCGCTTCTTGCCTTCCAGGTCGCCCAGGGCGATCGGCAGGGAACCACGACGGAAGTAGATGGATTTCGGAAGTTTGTGCCACAGCATATTTTCTGCCCGTTTTGCGACTGTCTTCTTGTTGATCAAGTGCTTGGGACCGACGTTCTCGGAGATGGAGTTACCACTCCAGGAGCCGCAACCCAGGGTCAGGGACGGGGCCAGCGCGAAGTTGTACAGGTCACCGATACCACCCTGGGTGGAGGGGGTGTTGATGAGGATACGGGCGGTCTTCATCTTGTCGCCGAAGTACTTGATGCGGTCGGCATTGCGATCCTGGTCGGTATAGAGACCGGAGGTGTGGCCGATACCACCGATGTTGACCATGTCGCAGGCCATTTCGACGGCTTCTTCGAAGTTCTTGGCACGGAACATACCCAGCGTCGGGGAGAGTTTCTCGTGAGCGAACTCGTCTTCCGCGCAGAGTTCCAGACCTTCACCGATGAGGATCTTGGTGGTGGCAGGCACGGTCACACCGGCCATGGCGGCGATCTTGGTGGCAGGCTGGCCCACGATGTCGGCGTTCAGGGCGCCGTTGATCAGCAGCACTTTACGCACCTTGTCCGCTTCGTCCTTGGAGAGGATGTAGCCGGCGTGGGTCGCGAAACGCTCCTTGACCTGGTTGTAGATGGAGTCGACCACGATGACAGCCTGCTCGGAGGCACAGACCACGCCGTTGTCGAAGGTCTTGGACATCAGGATGGAGGCGACGGCACGCTTCACGTCGGCGGTTTCGTCGATGACGATGGGCACGTTGCCCGCACCCACGCCGATGGCGGGTTTGCCGGAGGAGTAGGCGGCCTTCACCATGCCCGGGCCACCGGTGGCCAGGATCAGGTTGATGTCGTCGTGACGCATCAGGGCATTGGAGAGTTCGACGGAGGGTTGATCAATCCAGCCGATGATGTCTTTCGGCGCACCGGCAGCCACGGCTGCATCCAGTACCAGCTTGGCAGCGGTATTGGTGGAGTTCTTGGCACGGGGGTGCGGGGAGAAGATGATGGCGTTGCGGGTCTTCAGGGAGATGAGGGCCTTGAAGATCGCAGTGGAAGTCGGGTTGGTGGTCGGTACGATACCGCAGATGATGCCTACCGGCTCGGCGATGGTGATGGTGCCCATCTCGTCATCTTCACTGAGGATGCCGCAGGTCTTTTCATCTTTATAGGCGTTGTAGATGTATTCGGAGGCGAAGTGGTTCTTGATAACCTTGTCTTCGATGATACCCATACCGGATTCAGCCACGGCCATCTGGGCCAGGGGGATACGGGCGTTGCTGGCGGCCAGGGCGGCGGCACGGAAGACCTTGTCTACCTGCTCTTGCGAGAAGCTGGCGAATTGACGCTGTGCTTCTTTGACGCGGGCAACCAGTGCATCCAGTTCAGCCAAATTGGTTACTGCCATGTTTATCTCCTGATGATTTGAAAACTGTTTAGTAAGACCTTGGCAATGCCCGGCAATTATAGCCACCTTGTCAAGGCGAGAATCACCATAACGGGGTATTTACATGCCTTAGTAAACTGTTTTCTGGCTCGATTATAGGGTCGGGATGTGTCAGAAAAGATTGATCTGGATCATATGTAACAAAAGAACAAAAGAAATTTTGTTTCACCCCTTATCGCACCACTATGTTACGGGAGTGTGTCATCCTTTCTTGGCATCACGAGCTGCTGTCACGCGCCCTTGGAATATCTGCTCAGGGAAGGGGGTCCGATGAATTCTCGCCTTGACCGGGATGGGGGGAGGCGGTATCGCCGTGATGGTGGCAGAACGTCCACTCCCCTGACGTTTCATTTATGTTGAGAAAGGGGTTGTTGTTTTCATCCAGTCGCCCTGGCGAAACAGCACATCTGGCGGTGGCAGGGAGCGCGTCACCTCTTCACAGCCTGCCCCACTGGCGCCGCACCAGGGTGAGAAAGGCCAAAATCGGGGTCACAGGAGCGGGTGGGGCGGCAAGCAGGCGTGGTGAGAAGCAAGGGTGCCATTTGCCGAAAATATCGTTTCTTGGCTGAGGGCTGATATAACGCGCTGCCATGGCACCCGGCGATGTTAATGGCGGCCTCTCTCCCTTAACAACCCGATATGTTGAATTTTGTCGCTACATTAGCGGAACTAACTGAAAAGCCCCGGTAAGGGTGAGATTATTTGATTGGAGAAGGGAAAAGCCATGGTGTAAATTTACGCGCAGTTTGGGGGCTGGCCCCTTGTGGCTCGTATTGGTTCTGGATGGCGCCTATGGCAGCAATAGACTTCTCTTTATACCTGAAATTTTTCGTCGGCCTGTTTGCGATCATCAACCCGCTGGGTCTGTTGCCAGTCTTTGTGAGCCTGACGGGCCACATGTCGTCGGAGGAGCGACGCAAGACCAACACCACCGCCCACATTGCCGTGATGATCATCCTGATGGTCTCCATGTGCATGGGACAGCTCATCCTCGACAGTTTCGGCATCTCCCTGGCGTCGTTTCGCATTGCTGGTGGCTCGCTGATCACCCTGATCGCCTGGTCGATGCTGCAGGGCAAGCTGGGGGAGGTGAAGCACAACAAGCAGGAGAAGGGTGAACTGGCTGCGCGTGAATCCATTGCCGTGGTGCCCCTGGCACTGCCGCTGATGGCCGGACCCGGTGCCATCTCCTCTTCCATCGTCTATGCCAGCCAGAAGACCCTGCCCCAGATGGCCGGCATGTTCGTGGTGGTGGTGGCCTTTGCCTGCTGCTCCTGGCTCATCTTCCGCGCCGCTCCCCTGCTGTTCAAGCTGATGGGCAACACCGGCATCAACGTGGTGACCCGTATCATGGGTCTCATCATGATGTCCCTTGGCATCGAGATCATCGTGGCGGGCATCAAGGGAGTCTTCCCCGGTCTGGTGTGAGCCAGGTCCGTTTTTGTCGGAGCCGGTCCTTGTGACCGGCTTTTTATTGTTTCTTTTTTGTTGGTCATTTCCTAGAATCGAGCGGCCTTGTACGAAAAATGACCGCTGCGGGATATTTAAATGCTGAATAAATGGTTTAAAGTTGTTTTTTTGACCATGAAAGCGGCCTGTTCCTGATGATATCTATTGCATTATCAGAATTGTCAGGGAATTATGCGGGCAGCGAGGTGTTTGTCTCGTGGATAACAAATGCATGGAATGTTCTTGTTGGAGTATGGAAATGACTCATAGAAAAACAATTATTAATACCCTTTTATTGACTGCACTTTTCGGTGGCGCCACCCTGGCTCACGCCGCCGATGTCCCCGCCGGTACCAAGCTTGCTCCCGAGCAAACCCTGGTGAAAGGCAATGGTTCCGAACCCGCCACCCTGGATCCCCAGAAAGTGGAAGGTACTCCCGAATCCAACGTATTGCGTGACCTGTTCGAAGGTCTCGTCTCCTCCGGCCCCAAGGGTGAGACCCTGCCCGGCGTCGCCGAGTCCTGGGAAACCAAGGACAACAAACATTACGTGTTCCACCTGCGCAAGGATGCCAAGTGGTCCAACGGGGATCCCGTCACCGCTCATGACTTCGTCTTTGCCTTCCAGCGCGCGGTGGATCCCAAGACGGCCTCTCCTTACTCCTGGTACATGGAGATCCCGACCATCATCAATGCCTCCGACATCATCGCGGGCAAGAAGCCGGCCGACACCCTGGGCGTGAAGGCGGTGGACGATCACACCTTCGAGGTGCAGCTGGAGAAGGCGGTGCCTTACTTCGTCAGCATGCTCTCCCACACCACCACCTATCCGGTCCCGAAGAAGGTGATCGAGAAGTTCGGTGACAAGTGGACCCAGCCCGGCAACATGGTATCCAACGGCGCCTACGTGCTGAAGGACTGGGTGGTCAACGAGCGCGTCGACGTCGAGCGCAACCCCAACTACTGGAACAACGGCAAGACCGTCATCAACAAGGTGACCTACCTGCCCATCCAGTCCACCAACGCCGAGCTGAACCGCTATCTGGCTGGCGAAGTGGATCTGACCTACAACATGCCCATCGAACGCTTCAAGCAGATGAAGAAAGAGCTGCCGGACGAAGTAAAGGTCAGCGGCTATGTGGGCACCTACTACTACCAGTACAACTTCAAGCACAAGCCGTTTGACGACGTGCGGGTGCGTACCGCCCTCTCCTATGCCATCGATCGCAACGTGATCGCCGACAAGGTGATGGGCAAGGGCGAAACCCCGGGCTACACGCTCGTGCCTGACTTTGTAGATGGCTTCAAGCCGGTGGCGCCGGCCTGGTCCAAGCTGACCCAGGCAGAGCGCGATGCCAAGGCGAAAGAGCTGCTGACCGAAGCCGGTTACGGCCCGGGCAAGCCGCTCAAGTTCGAGCTGCTCTACAACACCGACGACAACCACAAAAAGGTGGCCGTGGCCGTCGCCTCCATGTGGAAGAAGCTCGGCGTGCAGGTGAGCCTGGTGAACCAGGAGTGGAAGACCTACCTGGAGACCAAGAAGCAGGGTAACTTCGACGTGGGCCGCGCCGGCTGGATTGCGGACTACAACGAAGCCTCCTCCATGCTGGATCTGATGCAGACCACTCACGGCAACAACGACGGCAAATACTCCAACCCGACGTTCGACAAGCTGATGAGCGAGTCCCGCAACCAGGTGGATGCCGAGGCGCGCAACAAGCTCTATGTCCAGGCCGAAGAGATCCTGGCCAAGGACATGCCGATCGCCCCCATCTATCAGTACGTGACCTCCCGCATGGTCAAGCCCTACGTGGGCGGCTACCCGGCCAACCCGCTGGACAACATCTACAGCAAAGACATGTACATCGTTGCTCACTGAGTAAAGAAACAAGTCGCATAACAAGCAGGGCCCGCCAGACGGCGGGCCTTTATTACAACCGCGACCCTTTGGAAGCAGTACAGGACAGGAAATGTCTATGTTGAAATTCATCCTTAAACGTCTACTGGAAGCGATCCCGACTCTGCTGGTCTTGATCACCGTCTCCTTCTTCATGATGCGCTTCGCCCCGGGTAACCCCTTCACCAGCGAACGCGCCCTGCCGCCGGAAGTCCTGGCCAACATCGAAGCCAAATATGGCCTGGACAAGCCCATCGGCATGCAATACCTCACTTACCTCGGCAACCTGGTCCAGGGGGATCTGGGGCCCTCCTTCAAATACAAGGACTTCACCGTCAATGATCTGGTGAGCCAGGCCCTGCCTGTCTCCGCCAAGATAGGCTCGGTCGCCTTCCTGCTGGCAGTGACCCTGGGGGTCACCTTCGGCACCATTGCGGCCCTGAAACAGAACACCCTCATCGACTACCTGTTGATGTCGTCGGCCATGGCCGGGGTGGTGATACCCGGCTTCGTGCTGGCACCGCTGCTGGTGCTCTTCTTCAGTATCTATCTGGGCTGGTTCCCGGCGGGAGGCTGGCAGGGGGGCGGCGCCCAGTTCATGGTACTGCCGGTGTTCGGCATGATGATGTACTACATCTCCGCCATCTCCCGCATCATGCGCGGCAGCATGATCGAGACCATGAACTCCAACTTCATCCGTACCGCCCGCGCCAAGGGGCTGCCCCTGCGTCACATCATCCTCAAGCACGCGCTGCGCCCGGCCATGCTGCCGGTGGTCTCCTACCTGGGACCGGCCTTCGTGGGCATCATCACCGGCTCCGTGGTCATCGAGACCATCTTCGGCCTGCCGGGGATCGGCCAGCTGTTCGTCAACGGTGCCCTCAACCGTGATTACTCCATGGTGCTCGGTCTGACCATTCTGGTCGGCGCCCTCACCATCACCTTTAACGCCGTGGTCGATATTCTCTATGCCGTCATCGATCCCAAGATCCGTTACTAAGCCGGGAGTTCATCATGGTAGTCACAACTGAAAAGCGCGAAGCCGTCGAGGCGTTCGCCCAGAAAGTGGAAGTGGTGGAAGGACGCTCCCTGTGGAAGGATGCCCGTCGCCGTTTCCTGCGCAACAAGGCGGCCCTGACCAGCCTCATCATCCTGACCATCATCGGTCTGGCGGTGATCGTGGGGCCCCACCTGTCCCAGTACACGTTCGATGACCCGGACTGGGGGGCCATGCAGAGTGCCCCGGACATGGAGACCGGCCACTGGTTCGGCACCGACAGCCTGGGGCGCGACCTGTTCGTGCGTACCTTGCTCGGCGGACGCATCTCCCTGATGGTCGGCATCATGGGGGCCCTGGTGGCTGTCATCATCGGCACCCTCTACGGCGCCGCGTCCGGCTTCATCGGCGGTCGCGTCGACAGCCTGATGATGCGCGTGCTTGAGATCCTCAACGCCTTCCCCTTCATGTTCTTCGTGATCATGCTGGTGACCTTCTTCGGTCGCAATCTGGCCCTCATCTTCCTCGCCATCGGCGCGGTGAGCTGGCTCGACATGGCGCGGATCGTGCGCGGCCAGACCCTGAGTCTCAAGAGCAAGGAGTTCATCGAGGCGGCCCACGTCTGCGGCGTCTCCAAGTGGAAGATCATCACCCGTCATATCGTGCCCAACGTGCTCGGCATAGTGGCGGTTTACGCCACCCTGCTGGTGCCGGGGATGATCATGTTCGAATCCTTCCTGAGCTTCCTGGGTCTGGGCGTGCAAGAGCCCATGACCAGCTGGGGCGCCCTGCTGGATGAAGGCTCCAAGTCGATGGAAGTGGCCATCTGGCAACTCCTGTTCCCCGCCGGTTTCATGGTGGTGACCCTGTTCTGCTTCAACTTCCTCGGGGATGGTCTGCGTGATGCCCTGGATCCCAAGGATCGCTGATACCCAGGGACCGGCAAGACGCCAAGGGGCCATCAGACCCGTTCAGGGAACGCACCGCGTTCACCACGGGCAGGCCCCCATCACGACAGCGCGATAAGGAGTACTGAGATGAAATTACTGGATGTGAAAGATCTGCGGGTCGAGTTCAAGACCCCGGACGGCAATGTGGTGGCCGTCAACGACCTCAACTTTTCTCTTTCTGCCGGCGAAACCCTGGGGATCGTCGGGGAGTCGGGCTCAGGCAAGTCCCAGACGGCCTTTGCCATCATGGGGCTACTCGCCAAGAACGGTGTCATCACCGGCTCGGCCAAATTTCAGGGGGACGAGATCCTGAATCTGCCGGAGCACAAGCTCAACAAGATCCGCTCCGAGAAGATCGCCATGATCTTCCAGGACCCCATGACGTCGCTGAACCCCTACATGAAGGTCAAGGATCAGCTGATGGAAGTGCTGATGCTGCACAAGGGGATGACCAAGGCTGCCGCCTTCGAGGAGTCGGTGCGCATGCTGGACGCGGTGAAGATCCCCGAGTCGCGCAAGCGGATGAACATGTACCCCCACGAGTTCTCCGGCGGCATGCGTCAGCGGGTGATGATCGCCATGGCGCTCCTGTGCCGGCCGCAGCTGCTCATCGCCGACGAGCCGACCACGGCGCTGGACGTGACGGTACAGGCCCAGATCATGACCCTGATGAACGAGCTCAAGCGCGAGTTCAACACCGCCATCATCATGATCACCCACGATCTTGGCGTCGTGGCCGGCATCTGCGACAAGGTGCTGGTGATGTACGCAGGCCGGACCATGGAGTACGGCCGGGTCAACGATATCTTCTATCGCCCGAGCCACCCCTATACCGAAGGCTTGCTGCGCGCCATTCCCCGCCTCGACACCGAAGGGGAAGAGCTGCCCACCATTCCGGGCAATCCGCCCAACCTGCTGCGTTTGCCCACCGGCTGTCCCTTCCAGGAGCGTTGCCACCGGGTGAGCGAGATTTGTGGCCAGCAATCGCCGATCCTGACACCGTTCAACGACGGTCGGGAGCGGGCGTGCCACTGGGTATCGGATGCCATGATCAAGGGAGTGAACTAAATGGGTACTGACAAGAAACTGCTGCTGGAAGTGTCCGACCTCAAGGTTCACTTCCATATCAAGAGTGACAAGGCCTGGCCCTGGGCCAAGCCCTCCGCCCTGAAGGCGGTGGACGGGGTGACCCTGCGCCTCTACGAAGGGGAGACCCTGGGCGTAGTGGGGGAGTCCGGTTGCGGCAAATCCACCTTCGCCCGTGCCCTCATCGGCCTGGTACCGGCCACCGACGGCAAGGTGGTGTGGCTTGGGCAGGACTTGACCAAGCTCGAGCAGAACGCCCTGCGGGAGAAGCGCAAGGAGATCCAGATGATCTTCCAGGATCCGCTGGCCTCCCTGAACCCCCGCATGACCATAGGGGACATCATCGCCGAGCCCCTCATCACCTTCTACCCGACCCTGCCAAGGGAAGAGGTGAAGGAGAAGGTGCGCGCCATGATGACCAAGGTGGGTCTGTTGCCGAACCTGGTGAACCGTTACCCCCATGAGTTCTCCGGCGGCCAGTGCCAGCGCATCGGCATTGCCCGGGCGCTCATCCTCGAGCCCAAGATGATCATCTGTGACGAGCCGGTCTCGGCGCTGGATGTCTCCATCCAGGCTCAGGTGGTGAACCTGCTCAAATCCCTGCAAAAGGAGATGGGTCTCTCCCTCATCTTCATCGCCCACGACCTCTCCGTGGTCAAACACATCTCCGATCGGGTGCTGGTGATGTACCTGGGCAACGCGGTGGAGCTGGGGACCGGCAAGGAGATCTTCGCCAATCCCCTGCACCCCTATACCAAGGCGCTGATGTCGGCGGTCCCCATCCCGGATCCGGATCTGGAGCGCAGCAAGGTCATCCAGATCCTGGAAGGGGACCTGCCATCCCCCATGAATCCGCCCTCCGGCTGCGTGTTTCGCACCCGCTGCCCGGTGGCAGGTCCGGAGTGCGCCAAGACCCGGCCCCAGCTCGAGGGCAACTTCGACCACGCGGTTTCCTGTCTCAAGGTGGACCCGCTCTGAGGATGGGAGCGTGACAGGGGCGCCCGGGTGGCGCCCCTCTTTTTTGCCTGCCCATCAAATCCTCTCTTGGCGCCAGCGGTTGTCGCTGCTACTATCCGCCTTACAAGGGGAGTAACTTCTCGCCGGTTTGTCGTCATTACGGTGCACCCATATCCTGCAGTGCACCCGGCAGCCGGGCAGTTGACGCAAGTCGGCTGTAAGTGAGACCTTGCCGAGAGGCAAGGTGTATCTGCTCCAAACGCGAACCCACTGCCTCCCGGCCGTGGGTTTTGTCGTTTTGGGAGAAGTGAACATGGGTGAATGGTGGATGTGGACCGGTTTCTTCAGCATAGTGCTGGTCCTGTTGTGGATTGATATCCGCTTTGTCGGTGGCGGCAAGGCGCACAAGGTGTCCCTGAAAGAGGCGGGCATCTGGTCTCTCATCTGGGTCAGCGTGGCGCTCCTGTTCAACCTGGCCATCTGGCTCTGGCTGGATCACAGTGCCGGGCGCGAAATCGCGAACCAGAAGGGGCTGGAGTTTCTCACCGGCTACCTCATCGAAAAGGCACTGGCGGTGGACAACGTCTTCGTCTGGCTGATGCTGTTCGGCTACTTCGCCATCCCGGCGGAGCTGCAGCGCCGGGTCCTGCTCTACGGGGTGCTGGGGGCCATCGTGATGCGCGCGGGCATGGTGTTCGCGGGCAGCTGGCTCATCGAGCAGTTCCACTGGATCCTCTACCTGTTCGGGGCCTTCTTGCTGCTGACCGGTGCCAAGATGCTGTGGGCGGCCGACAAGGAGCCGGATCTCGAGAACAATGCCCTGCTCGGCTGGATGCGTCGTCGCTTCAAGGTGACCGAGACGCTGGAGGGGGAGAAGTTCTTCGTCTGGCGTGACGGTGTGCGCTACGCGACCCCGCTGCTGCTCATCCTGGTGCTGGTGGAGGTGAGCGACCTCATCTTCGCGGTGGACAGTATCCCGGCCATCTTCGCGGTGACCACGGATCCCTTCATCGTGCTCACCTCCAACATCTTCGCCATCATGGGGCTGCGCGCCATGTACTTCCTGCTGGCCGGGGTGGCCGATCGCTTCGCCCTGCTCAAATACGGCCTGGCGCTGATCCTGATGTTCATCGGGGTCAAGATGTTGCTGCTCGATATCTTCAAGATACCGACCGGCATCGCCCTTGGCGTGGTGGCGCTGATCCTGCTGGCCTCCATGGGACTGAGTCTGCTGATGACCCGCAAAAAGACGGCGTGAACGGCGCAGTAAAAAAAAAGGGCTCCATAGGGGGCCCTTTTTCATGTCAGCAATTTGCTTAGCGCTTGATCTTCTTGGGGTTGGTGTAGCCCCAGACGGTGTACATGTCCGCCAAGAGGGCACCGTTGTACTCCTCCAGATCAGATTGTTTCACCTCGGCATCACCCTGGCGTCCGAACAGGACCACCTCGTCACCGGGTTTGATCCCCTTGATGTCGGTGACGTCCACCATGGTGGTGTTCATGGAAGTCTTGCCCACGACGGGGGCCTTCTGGCCATGGATCAGCACATAGGCCTTGTTGCTCATGGCGCGGCGGTAGCCGTCGGAGTAGCCCATCGGCAGGTTGGCCAGCAGGGAGTCGCGCTTGAGGGTGAAGGTGCGGTCATAGCCGACGGTGTTGCCCGCCGGGTAGTGGTTGACGGAGGCGACCTGGGTCTTGAACGCCATCACCTTCTTGTACTCGGTGTAGGAGGGAATGGTGTCGCCATAGATGATACCGCCAGGGCGCACCATGTCAAAGTAGGCTTCCGGCACTTCCAGGGTGGCGAAGGAGTTGGCGGCGTGGATGGTGAGCTTGCTGCGATCCAGCTTGCCGGCGTCGATGAGCCACTGGTAGTCCAGCTTGAACTGGGCCAGCCCCAGCTTGACGTCCTCTTTCTCCTCCACCGGGAAGTGGGTCATGATGCCGACCGGGGTGATCCCCTTGAGCTTGAGCATGGCCAGGGCATCGGCCTTGGCATCGTCCTGGCGCAGATCGATGCCGTTGCGGCTCATGCCGGCGGAGTTCAGGCCGATGTGCACCGGGATGTTGGTGTGATGGCGCTGGGCGATGCCGGCGATCCCCTTGGCGCTCTCCAGGCTGCCGATGAGCTCCTCCAGCTTGTAGGGCAGGGCCTGCTCCACTTCATCCGGGGTGGCGGCCCGCACCCGCATCAGGCGACCTTCGAAGCCCTTCTCGCGAGCAACACGTGCTTCTTCGTTGCTGGCGATGCCGATGCAAGGGATGCCTGCCTTGACCACGGAAGGGACCAGCAGGTCGATGCCGTGACCGTAGGCGTCCGCCTTCATGATGGCGCAGATCTGCGGGCCCTTGTCACCGAGGCGATTCTTCAGGGTCTGGATGTTGTGCTCGAAGGCACCGAGATCCACTTCCAGCCAGGCGTTGGCGGCGGTCTGTTCCTGACCGTTGCGGTGGTCGTCGGCGAGCGGCAGATAGGGGGCGGCGACCGCCTGGCCGGCCAGCAGGCCAAAAATCAGGGTCGCGAGCAGTGTTTTCTTGTGCATGGGGCAAGTCCTTTCTTATTGTCTTGAGTTGAGGCTGGGCTCATCGCTGAGGCGAGCTGCGGCAGGGCTGGTCATAGCATGTTGCTATGCTAATGATATATTTCACTTTTTATCCAGATGCCGACTCTGGGAGTGTATCTCAACGGCGTCAATCGTGGCACGTGTTGCAGGAAGAAAATATGAAGCTGACGTTGCGGATTCCACCGTTGCTGCTGTTCGTCGTCATCGTGCTCGCCATGTGGCTGGGGCGGGGTGAGGGGAGGGCGGCGCCCCTGTGGCTGGTGCTGGTCGCCACGCTGTGGCTGGCGGGAGCCCTGCTGGGGGGCGGTGCGCTTCTGCATTTCTGGCAGCAGCGCACCACTGTGCACCCCCAGCGGCTGGAGAGCAGCCGGGTGCTGGTGACCCGGGGCGTCTATCGCATCAGCCGCAATCCCATGTACCTGGGGCTGCTCTGCTGGACCCTGGCGCTGGCGTGCTATCTGGGAGGCATGGCAGTGTGGCTCGGGCCGCTGCTGCTCTGGGGCTGGCTTACCCGCTTCCAGATCCTGGCGGAGGAGCAGGCGCTGCGGCGACAATTCGGCGATGCCTATGACGACTATTGCCGACAGGTCAGGCGCTGGTGCTGAGGCGCGGCGTGCCCCATCAGGCATATGACAACGGCCCGCAGAAGCGGGCCGTTGTCATGGGGGTCAGGGGGGATCACGCCTTGGCGGTGTCCACCTCGCCGAGGGGGGCGGTCTCCCCCAGGCTGTCTTCGCTCTTGGCCACCACGCTCGCGGCGATGGCGTTGCCCAGCACGTTGGTGGCGGAGCGCCCCATGTCGAGGAAGTGGTCGATACCGAGCAGCAGCAGGATGCCCGCTTCCGGGATGTGGAACTGGTTGAGGGTGGCGGCAATCACCACCAGGGAGGCGCGGGGCACCCCGGCCATTCCCTTGGAGGTGACCATCAGCAGCAGCAGCATGGTGATCTGCTGGGCCGTGGAGAGCTCGATGCCATAGGCCTGGGCGATGAACATCACCGCGAAGGTGCAGTACATCATGGAACCGTCCAGGTTGAAGGAGTAGCCCATGGGGAGCACGAAGCTGGCGATGCGCTTGTCACAGCCAAATTTCTCCAGCCTGTCCAGGGTCTTGGGGTAGGCGGCCTCGGAGCTGGCGGTGGAGAAGGCCAGCAGGATGGGCTCGCGGATGAGGGCGAGCAGTGTCAGGATGCGGCGGCGGATGAAGAGGCTGCCCATGGCGATGAGCAGCAGCCATAGGCAGCCGAGCGCCAGATAGAACTGGGCCATGAAGGTGCCATAGGTAGCGAGGATGCCGAGCCCCTCCTTGGCGACCATGGCGGCGATGGCGCCAAACACCGCGAACGGGGCGAAGTTCATCACGTAGCCGGTCACCTTGAGCATGATCTCGGCGCCGCTGGCCATCAGCTTGACCACGGGCTTGGCGTCGTCCCCCAGGGCGGCGGCGGCCAGCCCGAAGAAGAGGGAGAAGACCACGATCTGCAGGATCTCGTTGGTGGCCATCGCCTCGACCACGCTTTTCGGGATGGCGTGGGTCACGAAATCCTTGAGGGAGATGGCGGTGGCAAGCACGCCGGAGCTGGCGCCGTCATCGGGCAGGGAGAGGGAGAGCCCCACCCCAGGTTGCATCAGGTGGACCATGACCAGCCCCAGGGTCAGAGACATCAGGGAGGCGAGCATGAACCAGCCCAGGGTCTTGACGCCGATGCGGCCCACGGTGCGGGTGTCACCCATCTTGGCGATGCCGACCACGAGCGTGGTGAACACCAGGGGGGCGATGATCATCTTGATGAGGCGCAGGAAGATGTCGGTCAGCAGGGTGATGTCATCGGCAAAGCCTGCGGCCTGTGCGGGCGCGAGCAGGCGATAACCCTGCCCGGTCACGATGCCAAGCAACATCGCAATGAGGATGGCAACGGTCAACTTGTTCATTTTCATGGGGGAGTTCCGGTTTCGATAGGTGCAATGCCTGTGCAGGCGGCGAGGGGCCGCCTCAGTCCTTTTTTGTGATCCGGGCGGTGGAATCCAGACAGCCGGTGTGCTGGAGCATGCCTAATCGCGAAGGGGAAATCCAGTGACTTGTTTCGGAGTTTTGCGCTATTGTTAGCTGCATTTGATATGCATCTTGTGATTTATTTGTATTAATCGCTGTTTATTTTAATTTTTGCGAGATAAACGGCTTCCATGCTCTGTGCGTCCCGGGGGCTGGCCTCCAGGGTGAAGACGAGCAGGGCCGAGGTGCGATGTTCCACCTGCATGTCGTCCATGAAGGTGTCTGGCTCGTACTCGTCGAACCCGAATTGGGGGCGGGTCGGGGTGACCCTGACGGCATCCCGCGACAGGGTCAGCGTCTCGACCCGAATCCAGGGGTATCCCTTTGCCAGTGCCACCTCACCGGCCCGCTTGAGCACGTATTTGCGCGCCGTTTCCCTGTCCACCAGATCGTTTCCCACAAACTCCAGTTGCCAGCGGGCCGGGCCAAGCTGGGTCTGTGAAAAACCGGTCTGGCCATTCCAGAACGATTTTTCACTGTCATAGGCGGTGGCGCAGCCCGCGAGCTGGCCGACCAGCAGGGCGCTGAGGGCAAGGGTGCAGAAAGTACGAAGGGAAGGCAACATGATGCGGGCCGCTTGGCAAAGGGGGTTTTACTACAGCACAAAGGGATCGGAGAGACAATCGCGGTGGAAGACCATAAAAGAAAAGGCCTTGTCGTCTGACAAGGCCTTTCTCGGGGAATTTGGTCGGTGTGAGAGGATTCGAACCTCCGACCCTCTACACCCCATGCAGATGCGCTACCTGGCTGCGCTACACACCGACGGAGTCAGCTCGGCTGACGGGGAGGGAGTTTATGGAGATGCCCCGACCCTGTCAACAGGGGAAATTCAGGTTCGAGATCGTTTGCCTGCTTTGCGAGCAACTTCGGATCAAAGTGCGACCAGTGGTGCATTTTGTCGGCACCTCACCGCTGTCTTGCAGGAAAAACGGCCACCCGGAGGTGGCCGTTTGGCGTGATGCTCTCAAGCCGAGATCAGCGGTTGAAGGTGAGACGCTTGCCCAATACCTTGTCGGTGACTTGGCCGTTCTGCCAGGCTATTTGCCCGTTGACCAGGGTCATCTCAAGCAGGGCGCGCTGGAAGCGGTCATCATCCAGATCAGCGGTTGAAGGTGAGTCGCTTGCCCAATACCTTGTCGGTGACTTGGCCGTTCTGCCAGGCTATTTGTCCGTTCACCAGGGTCATCTCGATGGTGCTCTGGAAGCGGTAGCCGTTGAACGGGGACCAGCCGCACAGGTAGAGCAGGTTGCTGTCGGTGACCACGTAGGGCTTGCCGAGATCCAGCAGCACCAGGTCGGCGAAGTAACCTTCCCGGATGTAGCCGCGATCCTGCACCTGGAAGCGCTCGGCCACCGCGTGGGAGGTCTTCTTGACGATGGTTTCCAGCGAGAAGACGCCGTTGTGGTAGAGCTCCAGCAGCGCCTGCAGGGAGTGCTGCACCAGGGGCACGCCGGACGGTGCCTTGAAGTAGCTGTTCTGCTTCTCTTCCCAGGTGTGGGGAGCGTGGTCGGTGGCGATGATGTCGAGCACGTCGTTGCGTACCGCATCCAGCAGGGCGTGCTGGTCGGCAGCGCTCTTCACCGCCGGGTTGCACTTGATCTGGCTGCCCAGGGTGTCGTAGTCCGCCTCGTTGAAGAAGAGGTGGTGGACGCACACTTCGGCGGTGATGTTCTTGTCCTTGAGATCCTTCAGATCCGGGGTGGCGGTAAAGAGCGAGAGCTCTTTCGCCGTGGTCAGGTGCAGCACGTGCAGCTTGGCGCCGTACTGCTTGGCCAGGGAGACCGCCATGCTGGAGGATTTGTAGCAGGCATCGGCGCTGCGGATGCGGCCGTGCTCGCGCATCGGCACATCCTCGCCCCACTTGGCGCGGGCCTCGTCTTCCAGCACCTTGATGGACGGAGTGTCCTCGCAGTGGGTGACGATCATCACCGGGCTCTCGCGGAAGATGGCCGCCAGTGTCTCCTGATTGTCCACCAGCATGTTGCCGGTGGAGGCCCCCATGAAGATCTTGATGCCGCAGGACTGCTTGGGATCGAGCTTCTTGATCTCTTCCAGGTTGTCGTTGGTGGCACCCAGGTAGAAGCTGTAGTTGGCGGCGGCGGAGTTGGCGGCTATCTGGTATTTGGCTTCGAGGGCGTCGATGGTGGTGGTCTGGGGATTGACGTTGGGCATTTCCATGAAACTGGTGGTGCCACCGGCGACGGCGGCCCGGGATTCACTGGCGATGGTCCCCTTGTGGGTCAGGCCGGGCTCCCGGAAGTGGACCTGATCGTCGATCATCCCGGGGATGAGGTGACGGCCTGCGGCATCGATCACCACGGCATCGGGGGCGCTGATGTCCGGGGCGACGCGGGCGATCCGCTCACCCTCGATCAGGACGTCGGAGGCATAGATGCGGCCTTCGTTGACCAGGGTGGCATTCTTGATAAGCAATTTGTTCATGGGGGGTTCCAGTTCCTTTGCCGATAATCCGGGGTCATAATATCGCAAACTGCACTTTCTCTGTAGCAAGGCCTGAGTAATGAAGTTATTTGTTAGAGATTTGACTGTGATCGATTCCAGCTATTTATGCGAGCGCCGCGGCATGGTGGGCGAGAGCTGGCTGGTGGACATCGAGATGAGCGGCGAGCTCAACGAGATGAGCATGTTGCTGGACTTCGGTCGGGTGAAGAAGCTCATCAAGTCGATCATCGATGAAGAGGTGGATCACAAGCTGCTGGTGCCGACGGAATGTCCCCTGGTCCATGTCCACGCGCTGGACAACGACGAGAGTACCGTGGATCTGCTGCGTCCGGGTCGCGCCATCCACCTGCGCTGCCCGACCCAAGGGTTTGCCTTCATTCCCGCCCCCCAGGTGGATAAAGAGTCGGTGACCCGCTATCTGCTGGGGGTACTGGCCAAGCGTCTGCCCGGCAACATCAAGGATCTCTCCCTGACGTTGCGTTCGGAGCGCATCGAGGGCGCCTTCTACCACTACAGCCACGGCCTCAAGAAGCACGACGGCAACTGCCAGCGCATCGCCCACGGCCACCGCTCTCCCGTCGAGATCCTGGTGGATGGAGAGCGTGACGAGGAGCTGGAGTTCAACTGGGCCGAGCGCTGGGCCGACATCTACCTGGGCACCGAAGAGGACAGAGTGGCCCTTGGCGAACTCGCCCTGAGCAAGCGGGCCGAGGCGTCACTGAAAGAAGGGGACGCTCACTACATCGGCTTCAAGTACGTGGCGCCCCAGGGGCTGTTCCAGCTCGCCATGCCGGCGGTGGAGGTGGAGATGATCGACACCGACACTACCATCGAGCTGCTGGCCCACTACATCGCCCGCGAGGTGAAGAAGCAGGTAGGGGACAAGTTCGTCAAGATTGTCGCCTATGAAGGGGTCGGCAAGGGCGCCATCGCCTACGCCTGAGCCAGGTTCTTCGCTGCCATGAAAAGGCCCCGCCAATGCGGGGCCTTGTCGTATCGGGTCGTGGCCATCAGGCACTGAGGCGGAAGCGCTGGACCAGCCCCTCCTGCTGCTCGGCAAGGGAGTCGAGCTGCTTGCTGGTCTCGGCGACCCGCTCTATGCCCTGATAGTTGAGATCCGAGATGTCGGAGATGCGGTTGAGGTTGGTGGCGATGTCGGCGCTGGTGGCCTGCTGCTGCTCGGCGGCGGAGGCTATCTGGCTGGACATGTCGCTGATGAGCACCACGATGCCCTGTACCTCTTCCATGGCGTTGTTGGCCTGGGAGCTCTGATCCACGCAACTGTCCATCTCGCGGGAGCACTCCTGCATCACGTTGACTGCCCGGGCGACGCCTTGCTGCAGGTTCTCGATCATGGTCTGGATTTCGCTGGTGGACTGGGCGGTGCGGCCAGCCAGGTTGCGCACCTCGTCGGCCACCACCGCAAACCCGCGTCCCTGCTCGCCGGCGCGGGCCGCCTCGATGGCGGCGTTGAGGGCCAGCAGGTTGGTCTGCTCGGCGATGCCGCGGATGACGTCGAGGATGTTGCCAATCTGGCCGCTCATGGCGCTCACGTCGCCAATCACCTTGCCGGTCTGCTGCAGCTTGCCCGCGAGCTGGTGGGTGGTGGTGATGTTGCCTGCCATCACTTTGCGCCCCATCTCGGAGGCTTTCTCCACATCCTGCACCCGCTCCAGGGTCTGGTTGGCGGCCTGGGCCACCTCCCGCACCGAGGCCTCCATCTGGGTCATGGCGGCGGCGACCGAGGCGGTCTCCTGACGCTGTTTCTCCAGATCCGCCCGCACCGATTCGGTGGTGTGGCGGTTGTCGTGGGCGGCGCTGTTGAGCTGGGTCGACGCCTGGGAGAGCTGCTTGAGCACATCCCCCATCTGGTGGATCAGCAGGTTGATCTGGCTGGCGAGCTGGCCGAATTCGTTCTGGCTCTTGAAGCCGACGCGCTGGGTCATGTCACCCTGGGTCACCTCGGTCAGCACCCGCAGCAGCTCTTTCAGGGGGCGGCGGATGGCCTTGCCCAGGGTGAAGGCCACCAGGATGGCGACGAAGATGGCGATGGCGATGCTGATCCCCTGGGTCAGGGTACTCTGGGTCTGCACCCGATCGGAGGCCTGGATGCTGGCGTTCATCAGCTGCTGGCTCTGGGCGGTGATCCCCTCCAGCTTGTTCTGGATGCTGAGGATGAGCTGGCTAGCCTGCTTGCTCTGCTCGCGCATGGCCTGCTGCTGCTTCATCAGGGCCAGGTATTGGGAGAGCACGCCGTCATTGCCCGTGGTGTCGCGCACGAAGCCATGGACGTAGTGGCCCATGTTGTTGTCGAAGTCCTTGAGCTCCCCCTGGAGATCCTTGATGGTGCTGTTGAAGCCCTCGATCTGCATCTTGTTGCGCTTGAGCGCCGCCTCGATGGGGGCGGGGATGCTCTGGTTGAGGGCATCCATGGTGGAGAGCTCGATGGCGGATAGCTTGGTGGTCAGGGTCTCGGAGAGCATCTTGATGAAGCTGTCGTCGATGGTGACCATCATGTCCCCCAGGTTCTTCTTGAACTGGGGCAGGCTGACCTGGAACTGGCCCTTGGCCTGATTGACCTTGTGCAGCCGGGTGAGCAGGGCCTCGTGTTCGCCGGGCAGGGTCTGGGTCAGTTGCAGGTAGTCATCCACCAGCTTGACGAGGACTGTCATGTCCGCCTGCAATTGGGGATGCACCGCCACCTGCTGCTTGAGGCTGGCGACCATCTTGTCGACCTGGCCCTTGGCCTGTTGCAACTCGG
This sequence comes from Aeromonas sp. PS2Canimalfood6, assembly GCF_048276795.1. NCBI lineage: Bacteria > Pseudomonadati > Pseudomonadota > Gammaproteobacteria > Aeromonadales > Aeromonadaceae > Aeromonas > Aeromonas sp. PS2Canimalfood6. The sequence goes on along the minus strand of NZ_JBLUXC010000014.1, from coordinate 66,844 downwards.
CCACTTCCGCCGGCAGTTGCTTGAGATCCTGCTCGGTCAGCACGTCGGTGAGCCATTTGTTGGCGCTGAGCAGGCTTATCTGGGTCTGGCTGCTGGCGAGTACCAGCGGCATGGACTCCTGGGTCACCTGATCCAGGGCGCCGCTGAGTTCGCTCTGGCCGCGAAAGGTCAGTACCGCACTGGCGACCATGACGGCGACCAGGATGGCAAAGCCCAGATAGACTCTCTGTAGGATCGAGAGGTCTGACATTGTTTGTTTCATTATTGTCCCGCTGTCTGTGCAAAAGTCCCTTGCCTGAGTACCCCGTCCCTTTGATACCCTGCATGCCCCGAAGGGGATGCCGTTGTGGTTCGCGGGACGTCTCCTCGCTATCGGTATTCTTCACAATAACTGAAGCGATTGGGACAACGGCTGTGCCAAATGTCGGCTTGTGTCACACTTGGCGCGTTGCGGCGGCCTGTTTGGGAGCCGCTTGAGCTTTGTATTGAATTTTCTTTTTCCTATAAAGGAGTTACCCATGGCGCAAGAAACCATTTTCAGCAAAATCATCCGCAAGGAGATCCCCGCCGACATCCTTTATCAAGACGATCTGGTGACCGCGTTTCGCGACATCCAGCCCAAGGCTAAGACCCATATCCTGATCATTCCCAACGTGCTCATCCCCACCGTCAACGATGTGGAGCCGGATCACGAGCTGGCGCTGGGCCGGATGTTCACCGTGGCCCGCAAGCTCGCCAGCGACGCGGGCATCGCCGAGGACGGCTACCGCCTCATCATGAACTGCAACCGCCACGGCGGGCAGGAGGTCTATCACATCCACCTGCACCTGGTCGGTGGCGAGCCCCTGGGACCCCTGCTGAGCCTGTGATGCGCCTCGTCCCGTCGACCGGCCTGCTGTTGGCCGGTCTGCTGCTGGGGGGCTGTGCTTCCCAGTGGAAAGACATGTTCGTCTCCTACTCGGATCAGATGGTGCCCCTGCGCAACCAGCTGCTACTGGGCCATGCCGCCGAGGCCCTACCCGAGGTGCGCGAATCGACCCCGGGGGACGACACCTTCGTGCTCGACCAGCTGGAGAAGGGGCGCATCGCCTGGCTGGCGGGTCAGGACGGCCCCAGCAAGCAGGCCTTTGCCGCCGCCGACAGCCGGCTTGCGTGGGAAGACAGTCAGGCCGAGTACCGCCTGAGCCAGGGACTGGCCCAGGCGGGCAGCCTGCTCACCAACGATCAGACCCTGGCTTACCAGGCGCCCGATTACGAGCGCACCATGCTGCACCACTATCTGGCGCTCAACTACTTGCAGCGCGGGGATGCCGACGGCGCCCTGGTAGAGGTGCGCCGTGCCAACCAGGTGCAGGAGCAGGCCCTTAAACGGCGGGCCGACGAGGTGCGCAAGGCCGCGCAGGAGGGGGAGCAGGAGGACGAAGCCGGGGAGATGCGCCAGCTGATGTCGCGCGGCGCCCCCGAGCTCGATCGCCTGATAGGCCAGGTGAAAAACGGTTTCCAGAACGCCTACACCTTCTATTTCTCCGGCGTGCTCTACGAGGCGGCCGGGGATCTCAACGACGCCTGGGTCGATTACCAGCGCGGCTATCAGATAGCGCCGGACAACCAGAGCCTGCAGGATGCCCTGCTGCGCCTGGCCCGGCTTCGCGGCTCTCCCGAGGAGCTCAAGGAGACCGAGCAACGGATGGGCCGCAAGGCGCCGCCCTTGGCCAAGGATCAGGGCCAGCTGGTGGTGCTGTTTGAAGATGGCCTCATCCCGGCGCGCCGTGAGCTCTTCCTGCCGCTGCCCATCTCCACCTCCAGCGGCGATTTTCGTACCTTTACCGTGGCGGTGCCCTATTACGACAATCGGGCCAGCGACGGCGCCCCGCTCACCCTGTCGGTGGGCAAGGGGGTGGCGCAGACCAGCGAGCTGGTGAGGCTGGAGGCGCTGGCGGCCAAGGATCTGCAGGAGCGGCTGCCTGGCATGCTGACCCGGCAGGCCCTGCGGCTGGTGGCCAAGGAGCAGGTACGGCGCACCGCCGCCAAGGAGGGGGGGGATGTGGGCAACATCCTGGTGGGGATCTTCAACACCCTCTCGGAGCGGGCGGATACCCGCAGCTGGCTGACGCTGCCCGCCAAGGCCTCGAGCTGGCAGGGGATGGTCCCGGCCGGGAACGTCACCCTGACCCTGGGGGCGGGCAGCGCCATGCGCACCCTGCCACTCAGCGTCCACGCCGGGCGCACCACCCTGGTGTGGGTACAGCGCCTGGGGAGCGGTCTCACGACCCGGGTGATGCCCCTCTAGGGGGAACCGGATATGGCAACTCAGATGAATGACCGGTCGGGCCGACGGCCACCGGCAAGGAGAACAAGATGAAAGCACAAGAGTTGGCCCTGGGCCTGGTTCTGCTGCTGACGGGCTGTGCCACCAATACTTCCGGCGTGGCGCTCTATGGCGCGGCCGGTGCGGCGGCGGTGGCCGAGCAGCATCAAAACGTCAACGTCACCCTGACCGAACTCAGCCGGCGCCAGCAGAACGGCCTGTTGCAGGTCAACGTGGCGGCGGCCAGCACCCAGCGTGGTGACAACAGGCTGCAATATCTCTTCTACTGGTATGACGACGCGGGGCAGGAGGTGGCCAGCGATGGCCGCGGCTGGACCCCCCTCAAGTTGCATGGCTACCAGACCCGCACCCTGTCCGCCCTGGCGCCGAGCCCGGCCGCCCGGGGTTACCGGATTTACGTTCGCGAAGTGATGGAGGAATCCTACTGATGAAAATGAATCATGCCCTGCTGATCCTGACCGGCGCCCTGCTGCTGGGCGGCTGCTCCAGCACCACCGTCAGCTATGGCGATCCCACCGAGACCGAGACGGTGACCGTCGATTACGGCTCCTCCGACTTGCAGGCCATCGCCGACAAGATGGCGGATTCCATGCTGGCGTCCCCGGCCACCAGCGAGATCACCGCCGGGGGCCGCCCGGTGATGTTCATGGACTCCATCCGCAACAAGACCTCGGAGCACATCGACACCGAGGCCATCACCGACACTATCCGCACCAAGCTGCTGCGCTCGGGCAAGTTCCGCTTCGTGGACATGAGCAAGGTGGCGGCGGTCAAGCAGCAGCTCGAATACCAGCAGGGCAGCGGCATGGTGGATCCCGCCACCATGGTGCGGCTCGGCAAGCAGACCGGTGCCCGCTACATGGTCTATGGCAACCTCGCCAGCATCGTCAAGGACAACGGCAAGGTGAAGGACGTCTACTACCAGATGACCATGAACCTGATGGATGTGGAGAACGGCGAACTGCTGTGGGCCGATCAGAAAGAGATCCGCAAACAGGCCAAGAAGTCCACCTTTGGCTGGTGAGGACCCGCGGGGGCAGGGGGATCTGGCGGAGCTGGCGCTCCTCGCCAGCCTGCCGGCGCCCTGGGATCAGGGGCGCCTTGAGCCGCTGGGCCAGGGCCTGACCAACGGCAACTACCGGCTCTGTCTCCCCACTGGCGAGCAGGCCTTCCTGCGCCGCGGTCATCCGGATCCGGTGCGCCTTGGCATCGACCGGGCCACCGAGTGGCAGCTCTACCAGGGGGCGGTGGGGCAGGGGCTGGCGTTGCCCTGTCATCACGGCGATCCCGCCACCGGCCTGATGCTGCTGGCGTGGTGCGACGAACCCAACTGGGCCGAGCAGGCGCCGCCTCTCGCCGCGCAGCCCCGCCTGATGGCGGATGTGCTGGTGCGGCTGCACCGCCTGCCGGTGCCGACCGTGGTGATGGCGGTGCGGGCCCACAGCGGCGGGTATCGGCAGCGTCTGGCCCATATCCCTCCCTGGCTGCCCGCCCTGGAGCGGGCCCTGCTCGCGAGCCGGGAGCCGGACGACTGCTGGCTCCCTTGCCATCACGATCTCAATCCGGCTAACTTGTTGGGGGCGCGGCCCTGGGTCATCGACTGGGAGTACGGCGCCGCCGGTCATCCTGGGTTCGAGGTCGCCAGCATTCAGCGCACCCACGGCTGGAGCGAAGAGCAGCGGTGCCAGTTGGAGAGCTGCTATCTTGAAGCCATGGACGGGGCAGCGACGGGGCTGGGGCCCCGGGGATTCCAGGCCGATGCCTTCCTGCCCTGGGTCGATTACATCGGCCTGCTGTGGGCGCTGCTGATGGCCGAACAGCAACCCGGGCCCGAGTATCAGGCCCTGATCGACATCAACCGCCAGCGCCTGGAGTGATGCCCGGCAACGGCCCGCGCGACGCGTGTATTCAATGAATGGGAGGCATGCATGGTGACCACATTCTCATGGCGTCAACCGCGTAGCTGGAGCCTGCTGCTGCTCTGCCTGCTGCTGACGGGTTGCGCCACCCGGGTGATCTACTACTGGCTCGACTCGGCCATCGTCTGGCAACTGGACGACTACTTCTCCCTGGACCGCAGCCAGAAGAAGCTGCTGGACCAGGAGGTGAAGGGGCTGATGGCCTGGCACCGGCAGCATGAGCTGCCCATCTATGCCCGGGATCTCGACGCCCTGGCCAAGGCGGTGGCCAGCCCCATGAGCCCTGCCCAGGTGACCCTGCATCTGGACAGAACCCAGGCGAGCCTGACCCGTACCCTGGAGAACGCCATTCCCCGCACGGTGCGCCTCGCCAAGACCCTGACCGACGAGCAGGTGGCTCGCTTCATGGCCGATCGGGTGACGCGCCAGCAGGAGCGTCAGCACGATTTTGCCACCCAGTCGAAGGCCGAGATGATCAAGGGCTTTCGGGAGAAGATGAACGAGCGCCTGGTGTTCTGGATTGGCAAGGTGAAGCCGGCCCAGGAGCCCCTCATCACGCAGTGGGCCGAGTGGCAATACGAGATGATGGCCCCCTGGCTCGACTTTCAGGAGGCCTGGACCAAGGAGCTGGATCGGCTGATGAAACAGCGCCAGAGCCCGGATTTCGGCCAGGAGCTGACCCGCTTGCTCCAGCAGGGGGACGGCCTGATGGATGGCCGCTTCACCGGCTACACGGACCAGTCCCGCCAGCGCACCATCCAGTGGCTGAGTGATCTCAGCCACTCCATGGATCTCTCCCAGCGGGCCCACCTCTACACCCTGCTCAAGGACTATGCCGAGGACTTCGAGGGCATGACCCGCAGCCGCTGAGGACGCGATGAGACAACACAAGGGCGGCGGGCCCCGGGCCTGCCGCCCTTGTTCTTGTGGGGCAGGCTGTGGTAGCTTGCCCTTTCTATTGTGTGGGAATTAACTTTTGAACCTGACCGACAACGTGAAACTGGCGGCGATGACCCTGCTCATCACCCTCGCACTGTTGTTCTCTACCCTCTCGGTGGAGGGGGTCAAGGTACCCGCGTTCCAGCCCTCGGCCCAGCAGGCCCACTCGCTGGCGGAGGGGGCGGCGCCTGCCGACGCAAGCCCGGCGGCCCACGGCGTCAGCGGCAGTGACGATGGCATCGTCAAGTTCGTCGGCTCCCACCAGAATCACCTGCTGCGCCTCGAGCACTCCCTGAGCCGCGATCATCAGCCCGGCAGCGTGGTCTACGAGCTGGTGATGAGCTGGTCCCAGCAGGCGATCCTGCTGCTGCTGTGCGGCCTGCTGTTCTATGCCGCCCTCTTCTACCCGGGGACGAGCTTTCGCGATCACTTCGCCGGCATTCACAGGCGCCGCCTGCAGCGCCGGCATCTGCAGTACCGCTTCGCCCAGAGCTTCCTCGCCTGACCCCGATGGGGTCAGCTTGCCACCTGTTGCCTCATCTTCTCTCTGTTGCTGTTCACTTTTAGTGAACGGCTAGGCTGTCTTGTTTCATTTTTTTGCACGGCGCGACCCCGGTGTCGCCCCTTGCCATCGCCTGACAGAGGCCGATTTCATGAGAAAAAAGAGTCATACCGTGTTGAACCGCATGAGCCTGTGGCAGTACGCCCTGTTGCTGCTGATGCTGGTCACGTTCGCGTTCTATTCCCTGCCCACCTTCTTCGGTGAGCAGCCCTCCCTCGGTCTGCACGGCCAGTCGCGCCTGAGCGACGCGCAGCGCACCCTGCTGGCCGAGAACCACATCGACCCCCTCAAGCAGATCGCCCAGGGTGGCCGGATAGCGCTGGTGTTCGCCAGCCAGGGGGAGCAGCAACTGGCCAAGCAGTTGCTGGAGCAGCAGGGGCTGGACAGCGCCGCCCTGACCCTGGAGTTCTACTCCAACGCCCCGGCCTGGATCAGCCGGCTCGGCGCCGATCCCATCAAGCTCGGGCTGGACCTGCGCGGTGGCTCCCAGCTGCTGATCGGGGTGGACGTGGATTTTGTCATCGACAACCAGACCAAGAACCTGGTGGATACCCTGCGCACCCGTTTTCGCGAGGCCAACCTGCGCGGCGCCAGCGTGATGCGCACCGCCCAGGGGAGCGTGGCCGTCACCCTGCCCGACGTGACGGGGCAGGAGGCCTGGCTCTCCATCATCAAGGAGAGTGCCGGTACCCGCCAGGATCAGTGGACACTGAGCCGTTCCGGCAATGCACTGACCCTGGTGCTGAGCGACGCCGAGCGCACCCTGCTGGTGAACAACGCCGTGACCCAGAACCTGTCGATCCTGAAAAAGCGGATCAACGAGCTCGGCATCGTCGAGGCCTCGGTGGTGCGTCAGGGGCAGGACGGCATCCGCATCGAGCTGCCGGGGGTGCACAACCCCAAGCAGGCGAAAGAGGTGATCGGCGCCACCGCGTCCCTGGCCTTCTATGAAGCCAAGGCCGACAGCCGCTTCTTCATGGCGGATCGCAGCGGCCAGGCAGTGGGGCTGGCCCGCCAGCCGGTGCTGAGCGGCGAGCACATCGTCGATGCCCGCGCCAACATGGGGGAGATGGGGCAGCCCCAGGTCAACATCGTGCTCGACACCCTGGGGGGGAGCAAGATGAACCAGTTCAGCCGCCAGCACGTGGGCAAGCCCATGGCCACCGTCTTCACCGAGTACAAGACCAACGCCGAAGGCAAGCTGCGCGCCCGAAGCGAGGTGATCAACGTCGCCACCATCCAGACCGCCCTTGGCAACCAGTTCCGCATCACCGGGATTGGCAGCCTGCCCGAGGCCCAGGAGCTTGCCATGCTGCTGCGGGCCGGGGCCCTCACCGCGCCGCTGAAGATCCTGGAGGAGCGCAGCATAGGCCCGACCCTGGGTCTGCAGAACATCGAGGCGGGCTTCACCGCCCTGGCGTTCGGCATGGCGGGCATGATGCTGTTCATGATGGCCTGGTATCGCAAGTTCGGCTGGGTCGCCATCACGGCGCTGGTTGCCAACCTGCTGATGCAGGTGGGCATGCTGGCGGTATTGCCGGGGGCCGTGCTGACCCTGCCGGGGATCGCCGGTCTGGTGCTCACCGTCGGCATGGCGGTGGATACCCATGTGCTGATTTTTGAGCGGATCAAGGACCGGCTGCGGGAAGGGGGGTCTTTGGCCAACGCCATCGACTTTGGTTATCGCTCGGCGTTTCGCACCATCTTCGATGCCAACATCACCACCCTCATCTGCGCCGTGGTGCTCTATGCCATCGGCTCCGGGCCGCTGCAGGGCTTCTCCATCACCCTGATCCTGGGGCTCATCTCCAGCATGGTGACCGGCATCTGGGGCACCCGCGCCATCATCAACCCCCTGTGGGGCAACAGCCGCGCCAAGCTGCTGAGGGTATGACCATGAACCGACTTCATCACCATGACGCCGCACCCGTGAGTCTGTATGACCTGCGCACCGACCGCTTCCTGCCGGGAAGTCTGAACCACCTGACGTCGAGGGAAGAACAATGCTGAGAATGATCCTGGCCATGGGGCTGACCCGCTGGCGCTATATCGGGCTGTGGGCCTCCGTGCTGCTGACCCTGGCCTGCGTGGCCGTCCTTGCGACAAAAGGGCTCGCCCTCGGGCTCGATTTCACCGGCGGGATCCTGCTGGAGTTTCGCATCCAGACCCTGAAGGAGGCCCATGAGCTCAACGCCCTGCTGACGGCGCCCCTGGCGGGGGTGGTGGAGCTGCACGGCGCCGGTGTGCCCGGCGAGTGGCTCATCAAGCTGCCCCCCCACGCGCTGCCCTGGGCGGCGGAGGATCTGGCGACCATGCTGGGGCAGCAACTCGCCCTGCCGGTGGAGCTCTTGCGCACCACCATCGTCGGGCCCCAGGTGGGCGCGGAGCTGTTCCAGCAGGGGATGCTGGCGGTGCTGGTGGCCTCGCTCGCCATCTCCGCCTACCTGGCGGTGCGCTTCGAGTGGCGCCAGGCCATCGGCATCCTGGTGTCGGTGTTGCACGATGGTCTGGTGGCCATCGGGCTGCTCGCGCTCTTTGACATCGAGTTCGACCTCAACGTCATCGCGGGCCTGATGGCGGTGATAGGCTACTCCCTCAACGACAGCATCGTCATCTCGGACCGGTTGCGGGACTTGCTGGGGTCTCGTACCCGCATGGGGATCCACGAGTGCTCGGACGTGGCCATCAAGGCCACCTTCAGCCGCACCATGATCACCTCGGGCACCACCCTCTTCACCGTGGGGGCCCTGCTCCTGTTCGGCGGCGACGCCCTCTACGGCTTCTCCTTCACCCTGTTCGCCGGCATCCTGGTGGGGACGCTCTCCTCCATCACGGTGGCCTCCACCGTGCAGGAGCTGCTGGGGCTCTCCCCCCAGGCCTACCAGAAAAAAGAGGAGGAGCTGGCCGAGGCGGCGTGACCGGCGAGCGCCCTGCCACGGGGCTCATGGGCGGCCAGTGCGGCCGCCCCGGGCAAAAAAGGAAGGCGAATGCCTTCCTTTTTCCATTCTGCCAGAGGGGGGCGGCGGTCCCGAAGGCCGGGTTGGGGCGGCGGGTGTGACGCGGCCGAGCAGAAGTTGAAAAGTGTAATGAAATGCATGTTTTAGGCGCTATTTTCGGGGCCCGCATCGGCTACCCTGGCAGGGAGTCTATGGATGGAGTAAGCACTCATGAATATCGCTCGTCGGCTTCAACTCATTGCCCTGCTGGTCATGCTGGCCCTGGGGTGTCTCAGCTGGTTCAGTATCAGCAGACTCTCCTCCGCCAATGCGGATCTCAGCTATGTAACAGACAACACAGTCCCCAGCATTTCCACGATCAAGGAGATACAAACAGACTTCTACGCCCTGCATTCATTGATCCAGGCGCACGTGCTCAACACCGACGACAGCAAGATGAGTCAGATAGAGCAGAGCATTGCATCCCTTCACACCAAGATGGACGCCCTGCTGAGCCAGTATGAAAGCGGGATGATCTCCAATGAGGAGGACAGGCAGCTCGTCGCCGATGATCGGCGCCTGGTTGCCCAGTACGGCAAGGCCTCTGAAGACGTCCTGCGCCTGTCCCGCGAGAACAAGAATGTGGAGGCCAGAGAGGCGATCGACAAGGAGCTTGCCCCCTTGTTTGAGCAGCTTTCCCAGGCCATCGACAAGCACGTCCACTTCAACATCCAGCAAGGTGACGCCGTCAAGCTGCGAGGCGAGCAGAATGCCGATAGCAGCATGCAGGCCCTGTTGTTCATCTCGGTGGGCGCGGGTGCCCTCACGCTGGTGCTCTTTCTCTGGCTGTTCAGGCAGGTCGCCAATCCCCTCCGTCTGGCCATGGCGACCCTGTCCGAGATCCAGCGCGACCTGAACTTCACCCTGCGGGCCAATGTGAGCCAGCAGGACGAGATCGGCCAGACGCTGACGGCGGTCAACCGCCTGCTGGACACCTTGCAGCAGACCTTCACCGAGTTCTCAGTGGGCAGCCTGCAGATCAAGAGCACGGCAGAGTCCCTCTCCCAGGCGGCCCAGCACATGGCGGAGTCGGCGAGTCAGGCCAATGACGCCACCAGCCTTATCGCCGCCGGGGTGGAGGAGATGAGCGTGAGCATCACGGACATCTCCCAGCGCACCCAGGAGACCAGCCGCATCACCAATGAATCCGGCAAGCTCGCCAGTGACGGCGGGGCCACCATAGAGCGCACTGTGCTCGCCATCAACGACATCGCCGACGCCATTCGTCAGGCCTCCCGCGATGTGACGGCGTTGGGGGAGGGGATCTCCCGCATCGGTGGGGTGGTGAACGTCATCAACGATGTGGCGGGGCAGACCAACCTGCTGGCGCTCAACGCCGCCATCGAGGCGGCGCGGGCCGGTGAGCAGGGACGCGGCTTTGCGGTGGTCGCCGACGAGGTGCGCAAGCTGGCGGAGCGGACGGCCTAGTCGACCCAGGAGATCTCAAGGACGGTGGAGGCTATCCAGCAAGGGTCCGAGGCCACGGTGGCCAGAATGGTCCTGGTGGAGGAGAAGGTGGCGCAAGGGGTGGCCATGGCGACGGAAAGCGGGGCCATCATCACCCAGATCCGCCAGGCCTCCCATCGCGTCATGGATCAGGTCGGCGAGATCACCCTGGCCATCCGCGAGCAGACCTCGGCGGCGGAATCCATCGCCCTCCAGGTCGAGCAGATAGCCCAGGTGGTGCAGCAGACCAGCAGCACGGCGGAGGAGACCTCCGCCGCCGCAGAGGAGCTGAACGTGACCACGGAGAATATCCACCAGCAGATCTCCCGCTATCGCATCCAGTGAGGTGCGGATCGGTTGTTCTCTCCCCGCCATGCCCATGGCGGGGATTTTTTTATGTCAGAACCCCGAACCGGGCTGTTGCAGGAAGGCGGCCTCTTCCTCCGTGCTCGCCCTGCCCAGGATGGCGTTGCGGTGGGGGAAGCGGCCAAAGCGATCGACGATCACCTGGTGGCGGCGGGCAAAGTCGGCAAAGCCTTCGAAGGTGGTCCGGGCCGGGTCTGTGGCCTGCTCGTCGGCCAGGGCCTCGAACAGGGCGACGCTTCTGGCCTGCTGCTCTTTGGACTCCGCGTGCTCGAGGGGCAGATAGAAGAAGACCCGGGCCAGCGGCGAGAGCCCCTTGTCGACCCCGAGGGTGAGCCCCTTGAGGCACAGCGCCCTGGCCTTGTCGTCCTGGGCGAAGGCGGCGGGGGTGTGGCGGTGAAGGTTTCGCGGCAGCTGGTCCAGCAGCAGGATGAGGGCCAGGCGCCCTGCGGGATCGTCCTCCCAACGGGCGAGCTCGCCCGCTGCGGCACGGGCCGCCAGTTCGCCGAAGCGTGAGGCCAGCAGGGCATCGGTCTCGCTGCTCTTGCCCCACCAGAGGGGGGCCTGACGGGCGGCACGGGGAGCGTCGTCTGCGTCATCGCCAAACCAGAAATCGAGCAGAGGTTGCCAGGGTTGCATGGGAACTCCTTGGGCCGGTGGCCGTGAGGTGAAAACGGAGCAGGGGATCTGCCATGGGGGGCTGCCGCCGTGGCGGCTTCCCGTTACACTGTGCCATCTTTTGCCCCAAAGGGTGATCCCCGGATGGGCCCGTGGTCCCCTGACCCCCTCATCACCCTGACCGGGGCAGCCCGGATGTGTCCCACTCAATAGAAGGAATGCCAGATATGGCCGGAGCCAGTTTGTTGACCCTGCTCGATGATATTGCCAGCGTGCTCGATGATGTCGCCCTGATGACCAAGGTGGCGGCGAAGAAGACGGCCGGGGTGCTGGGGGACGATCTCGCCCTCAATGCAGAGCAAGTCTCCGGGGTGCGGGCCGAGCGTGAGCTGCCGGTGGTGTGGGCGGTGGCCAAGGGGTCGTTTCGCAACAAGCTCATCCTGGTGCCTGCCGCCATCGCCATCAGTGCTCTTATCCCCTGGCTCATCACCCCGCTCCTGATGCTGGGGGGGGCCTACCTCTGTTTCGAGGGGGCGGAGAAGCTGGTCCACAAGTTCCTGCCCCACGAGGAAGAGGCGCATCAGGCGGCGCCGGTGCCCGAGGATCTGGCGGCCTATGAGCGCCAGAAGGTAAAGGGGGCCATTCGCACCGATTTCATCCTCTCGGCGGAGATCATCGTCATCGCCCTCGGCACCGTGCAGGGGTCGAGCCTGGGCCTGCAGATCGCCGTGGTGGCGGGCATCGCCCTGCTGATGACCGTCGGGGTCTATGGCCTGGTGGGGCTCATCGTCAAGCTCGACGACATCGGTCTGCACCTGCTGCAAAAGCCCGATGGCGGCGCCGTGCGCCGGGCGGTGGGGCAGGGGCTGCTGGTGACGGCGCCCCGTCTGATGCACCTGCTTGCCCTGGTGGGCACCATCGCCATGTTCATGGTCGGCGGCGGCATTCTGGTCCATGGCTGGCCCTTCCTCCATCATCTCATCGAAGGGACGGCGGACACGGTGGCCGCTCTGCCCGGGGTCGGCGGGGTACTGGCCGTGGTGACGCCCACCCTGCTGAGCGCCTTGGCCGGCGTGGTGGCAGGGCTGGTGCTGGTGGTGGCCATGACCCTGGTGAGCAAGCTTCAGCCCGCCAAATAGGTCGCTTGTCGGGGGAGGGCCGACAGGGGCCGTCGCACCCGGGGGCGCTCTTCTGCCGGTTGCCTCGAATGGGGGCTAGGCAAGTGCCTGGCCCCCTTCGTACTATCCGGTTTCACCCGCCCGCAGAGGCGGGGTGACCCGATATGGACGCAAACAGACAAGGACAACCATGAAACCACCCGTTTGGCGAGATGATCACATCTATGCCGCCCCCGACGATCCTGCCATCGAGGCCGCCTTCCAGGAGGCTGCCCGCGCCCTCACCCGGCTTGACGCCCTCCTGGCGGACCTGCCGGATCCCGCCCATCCCGTTGCGGATGCCAATGCCCTGCGCCACCTGCTGCGGGCCATCCGCCGCGAGGCCAACGGGGTGAAGAGCCTGGCCTGGAACAGTCAGGTCTATGGTTACAACCGGCTGAGCCAGAACGGGCGCGACGAGGAGGCCCGGGTACTGCTCTCCCGGGGCCAGCAGCTGGAGGCGACCCTGGCCCAGCGCAGCAAGCCGGTGGACCTGTTCTGGGTTCGCGCCCCCAAGTCACTGGTGCGCACCCTGCTGCAAGATCCCGAACTCTTCGAGCTGGCCTACCACATCCATCACGACAGAGCGCAGCAGGATCAGTGGCTTTCGCTCGAGAGCGAGCAGCTCATCGAGGGGTTGGCGGTAGACGGCCTGCAGGGGTGGGGGGATCTCTATGACAACCTGGTGGGGCGGCTGCTGCCGGTGGTGGAGGGGGTGCCCATGGGGCTTGCCCAGGCGGACAACCTGCTCGCCCACCCGGACAGGGCGCGGCGCGCCAGTGCCTGGCACGCCATCCAGGGTGCCTGGGAGGCGGAGCAGGAGACGGTGACCGCCATTCTCAACGCCATCAACGGCTGGCGCAACGAGCTCGGCCGCCAGCGTGGCAAGGGGCGCAGGCTGGATGCCCTCGAGGTCACCTGCCATCAGGAGCACATCACGGGCGCGACCCTGGAGACCCTGATGGCGGCGGCCGGGGAGCACAGGGAGCTCGGGCGCCGCGCCTTGAGGGCCATGGCCTGTGCCCAGCAGATCACCGACTTCGCCCCCTGGGATCTCTTTGCCCCGGCGCCCCAGGCCGTGCACGGCAAGTTCGGCTTCGAGCAGGCGCTGAATCTGGTGATGGAGGCCTTTGCCGCCTTCGATCCCGAGATGGGGGCGTTTGTCCGCATGATGGCCGACAAGGGGTGGATTGATGCCGCCCCGAGCGAGCACAGGCGAAGTGGCGCCTATTGCACCGAGTATGCCGATCCGCCCGAGCCAAGGGTCTTCCTCACCTTCGAGGGGACCATGGACAACGTCATCACCCTGGCCCATGAGCTCGGCCACGCCTGGCACAGCTGGTTGCTGCGGGATCTTCCCTTCGAACAGCGGGGCTACCCCAAGACGCTGGCGGAGACCGCCTCCCTCTTTGCCGAGATCCTGGTGCGCGATGCCCTGCTGGCCGCCACCGACAAGGTGGAGCAGCGCCGGGCCATCGCCTGGCTGGACGGGGAGCGGGCCGCGAGCCTGCTTCTCGACATCCCCGCCCGCTTTGCCTTCGAGCGCGCCCTGGTGACGGCGCGGGAGGCGGGTTACGTGGGGGCGAGCCAGATGCGGGAGATGATGAAATCGGCGCAGCAGCAGTGCTATGGTGACGCCCTCAGCCAGTATGACGAGCTGTTCTGGGCCAGCAAGGGTCACTTCTCCATCGCCGAGTCCGGGTTCTACAACTACCCCTATCTGTTTGGCTATCTCTTCAGCCTGGGGCTCTATGCCCAGCATGCGCGGGCCGGGGGCGAGTTTGTGCCCGCCTATCGCGCCCTGCTGCGAGATACCGGCCGCATGAGCGCCGAGGCGCTGGTGGAGAAGCACCTGGGGGTCGACATCCGCGAACCCGGGTTCTGGCAGGAGAGCCTGCGCTATGTGGAAGAGGCGGTGGTGCGCCTCGAGCGGCTGGTGTGATGCCTGCACGCGAAGGTGGTGGCTCTGGCCACCTGGATTTCACGACGGGCCAGGCCCGTCCCTGACGATGAGCGTTCGATGCAACAACGAGTCTATCCACAGCAGTGGCAAAATGATCACATCTACCCCTCCCTCGACAGCTGTGTCCTCGAGGCGGACATGAGCCTGGCCCGCGCCAGCCTGGCCGAGCTGAGCGGTTTTATCGAGGGACTGGCCCAGGTTCCTCGCACCCCAGGCGCCTTGCAGGACTTCCTCAGGGAGGTACGCCTGCGGGCCCGGCGCATTCGCGACATCGGCTGGAACATCGCCGTGCTGGCCGCCTGCAAGGGGAGCCAGGACGCCCGGGATCCCCTCGCCAAGCAGGTTGCCTCCCGGGCCCGGGCCCTCAATGCGGATCTGTTCAAGACGCTTGCCCCCATCGAAGATCTGATGCTGGGGCTGCCTGCGCCCGAGTTTGAGCAACTGATGGCCGACCCCCTGCTCGGGGAGGAGGGGTACCGGCTGCGCCACGAGCGTCGCCTGCAGGATCAGCGGCTGCCGGTGGAGGCGGAGCAGCTGGTCATCGGCCTTGGCACCGACGGCCTGCACGCCTGGGGCAACCTCTACAACGATCTGGTGGGCAAGATAAGGCTGGTGATCGCGGGTCGCGAGATGGGGTTGGCGGAGGCGAGCAACCTGCTCTCCAGCCCGGATCGTGCCCTGCGCAAAGAGGCCTTCGATGCCATCAGCGCCGGCTGGGAAGGGGAGCAGGAGACGGTGGCAGCCATCCTCAACGCCCTCAACGGCTGGCGCCTGGAGCTCTCGCGCCAGCGCGGCAAACACCGGCGCCTCGATGCCCTGGATCTCTCCTGCCACCAGAGTCACATCGAGCGGGCGACCCTGGATACCCTGATGGCGGAGACCTGGCAGGCCCGCCATCTGGGCCAGCGGGCCCTGGGGCTGATGGCCGGTCACCTCGGCCTCGAGGTGCTGGGGCCGGAGGATCTCTTTGCGCCACCCCCTGCCGCCAGCCGCCGGGAGATCCCCTTCGAGGAAGCGGTCGACATCATCGCCCTGGCCTTCGCGCGCTTTGACCCCGAGATGGGGGACTTTGCCCGCATGATGGCCGAGCGCGGCTGGATTGATGCCGCCCCCACCCCCAACCGGCGCACCGGGGCCTATTGCACCAAGTTTGCCGAGCCGGTGGAGCCGCGGGTCTTCATCACCTATGCGGGCACCATGGACAACGTCATCACGCTGGCCCACGAGCTCGGTCACGCCTGGCACAACTGGCTCATCCGCGACTTGCCCATGAGCCAGCGCAGCTACCCCATGACCCTGGCGGAAACCGCCTCCATCTTCGCCGAGACCCTGGTGCGCAGCGCCCTCTACGAGCAGGCCCGAAGCGCCGAGGAGCGTCTGGCCATTGCCTGGGCGGATGCCGATGGCGCCGCCACCTTCCTGGTCAACATCCCGGCCCGCTTCGACTTCGAGCGGGCCCTGGTGGCCGAGCGCGAGCAGGGCTATGTGTCGTCGGCCCGGCTCAAGGGGCTCACCGACGAGGCCTGGGGGCGCTGGTACGAGCAGAGCCTTGACCGCTATCACCCCCTGTTCTGGGCCGCCAAGGCGCACTTCTCCATCGCGGGCTTCGGTTTTTACAACTACCCCTACCTCTTTGGCTATCTGTTCAGCCTCGGGGTCTATCAGCAGCTGATGAGCCGCCAGGCCGCAGGGGAGGAGGGGGTGGCGAAGGCCTACCGCGCTCTGCTGCGAGACACAGGTCGCATGAGTGCCGAAGAGCTGGTCGAACGGCATTTGGGGCAGGACATTCGCGAGCCCGCCTTCTGGCAGGGGAGCTTGGCCCTGGTGGAAGCGGCGGTGGCGCGCTTCGCCCAGTGCGGCAGTTAACCTCGCCAGACCAGGTTTGCGCCATGTCCCGCCGGGGCATGGCGCTGCCACAGCCGCCCCGACGCGCGGTTTGGTGGCCCGAAGGGGCGTGATCCAAAGCAAGAAAGTGGGATGTTTTGGTGGCGCAAGGCCCTGTCGCTGGGGTAGTTTCGATAGAACCGACACAGTTTTTGAGGTCTTGTCCATGATCATCTATCTGCATGGCTTTGATGCCACCAGCCCCGGCAATCATGAAAAAGTGCTGCAGTTGCAGTTTATCGATGATGATGTGCGTTTCGTGCACTACAGCACGGTTCACCCCCGCCACGACATGAGCCACCTGCTCAAGGAAGTGAAGAAGCAGCTCGACATGAGCACCGATCCCAAACCCCTCATCTGCGGCGTGGGGCTTGGTGGCTACTGGAGCGAGCGGATCGGGTTTCTGTGCGGCATCAAGCAGGTGGTCTTCAACCCCAACCTGCACCCGGAAGAGAACATGCAGGGCAAGATCGACAGGCCGGAGGAGTACGAGGACATCGGCACCAAGTGTGTAACCGAATTTCGTAATAAAAATTCAGGAAACTGCCTGTGCATCCTTTCCGTCCGGGATGAAATCCGCGATAATCGGGACACTGAACGTGAATTGAAGAACTATTACGACATCGTATGGGATGAGCGCGAGACCCATAAGTTCAAGAACATCTCGCACCATCTGCAACGGATGAAGGCCTTCAAGGAAGCCTGAGCCATCACGTCAACCGATTTCGTTTTAGGGAGCCAATGGCTCCCTTTCGTTTTGAGGAACCAAGGAAAATCATCATGATGAATATTGTCGTTGTAGGCGGTGGCGCCGGCGGTCTCGAGCTTGCGACCAGCCTGGGTCGCAAGCTGGGCAAGAAGAACAAGGCCAATGTCACCCTGGTGGATCGCAACCGCACCCACCTGTGGAAACCCCTGCTGCACGAAGTGGCCACCGGCTCCATGGATGCGGGCATCGACGCCCTGAGCTACCAGTCCCACGCCAAGAACCACGGCTTCGAATTCCAGCTCGGCAGCCTGACCGACATCAAGCGCGACGAGAAGCGCATCGTGCTGGCCCCCATCCACGACGACAGTGGCGCCCTGGTGGTCAACGAGCGGGAAGTCCCTTACGACATCCTGGTGATGGCCATCGGCTCCGTCTCCAATGACTTCAACACCAAGGGCATCAAGGATCACTGCATCTTCCTGGACAGCCCCTCCCAGGCGCACCGCTTCTACAACAGCATGATGAACCGCTTCCTGCAGTTCGCCACCGAATACCAACCCGGTGACAAGGTGAAGATCGCCATCGTCGGCGGCGGCGCCACCGGCGTCGAACTCTCTGCCGAGCTCTACAACGCGGTGGAGCAGCTCTATGCCTACGGCTTCAAGAATCTCACCACCGACAGCCTCAAGGTGACCCTGGTGGAGGCGGGCCCCCGCATCCTGCCGGCGCTGCCGGAGCGCATCAGCGGCTCCGCCCACCAGGAGCTGGTGAAACTGGGCGTGGACGTGCGCACCGCCACCATGATCACCGAAGCGACCGCCGAGGGTCTGCACACCAAGGATGGGGAGCTGATTGAAGCAGACCTCATGGTATGGGCCGCGGGCATCAAGGCGCCGGACTTCATGAAGGAGATCGCGGGTCTGGAAACCAACCGCATCAACCAGCTGGTGGTGCATGAGACCCTGCAGACCACCCGCGACGAGAACATCTTCGTCATCGGCGACTGCGCCGCCTGCCCGCAGCCGGACGGCAAGTTCGTGCCGCCGCGCGCCCAGTCCGCCCACCAGATGGCGACCCAGGCGTTCAAGAACATCCTGGCCAAGATGAACGGCGGCGAGATGAAGCCCTACCGCTATCACGATCACGGCTCCCTGGTCTCCTTGAGCCGCTTCTCCACCGTGGGCAGCCTGATGGGCAACCTGATGCGCGGCTCCATGATGGTGGAGGGCTACATCGCCCGCATCGTCTACATCAGCCTGTACCGGATGCACCAGGTGGCCCTGCACGGCTACATCAAGACCGGCCTCATCATGCTGGTGGGCCGCATCAACCGGGTGCTGCGCCCGAGCATGAAGCTGCACTGAGTGCATGGCGGCTGCCGCTGCGAACATCAAGAAGGAGAGGCTTGCCTCTCCTTTTTTTATGGCCGACGCGAGTCGCTCCTGACAGCGCCTGCCGCCGTCCAGGGCGAAGACGCAGAGGGCCTAGGCAACTGCAGTCGTGTCTGCATCATCAAGGCCCCGCTTTCATCGTGGCCCGGAAGCCCTCTCCCCAGCACCGGTGCCCAAGGTCGCTGTGCGGGGAAAGTGGCACGACACAGGCCCTATGGATGGCTCCTTGATGAACCTGGCGGACGCTGTGCTTGAAGCCCCTGACCACGCCGGGCTTATGCTTTGGCCAGCGCCTTGCTACCATGACGGCAACGGTGCTTCGCGCACCCAGCCCAACTCACAGGAGACCTCATGATCCTCTCAACCACCCCCACCCTGGAAGGCAAGACCATTCGCGAGTACCGCGGCATCGTCGTGGGCGAAGCCATCCTCGGCGCCAACATCTTCAAGGATCTGTTCGCCGGCATCCGCGACATCATCGGCGGTCGCTCCGGCGCCTACGAAAAAGAGCTGGCCCGGGCCCGGGAGATCGCCTTCGAGGAGCTCAAGGAGCGTGCCCAGGCGCTGGGGGCCAACGCCGTGGTGGGCATCGACATCGACTACGAGGTGGTGGGCCAGAACGGCAGCATGCTGATGGTCAGCATCAGCGGCACCGCCGTGGTGATCTAGCCCGCCAGTGCCCGGCCCTGCATGGCCAAACGCCCCGTCACAAGCCGACCCCGAGGTCGGCTTTTTGTTGGGTGTGACGCGCAAAGGTGGGCGCAAGTGAGTGGGGCTCAAGGCCTGAACGTATCGAACGCTCCGATGATTCTGGGCTGGCCGGGAATGAGGGAGAAAATGGCCCGGCCCGGAGAAGGTGCGGGAACATGGGGAGGCACAGGGCCTGAAGGTCGGCAAAGTTGTTCAATTTTGCTATTCGATAATGAGTTATCGTTTGATATATCTAAACAAAAAATGACCTGTCAGGGGTCGCAGAGCCCAGGTCGGGACGAACATGGCGAGGTGCAGGCGGCACTGTACTCGCATCCCGCCCATAAAAAGAGGTCGCCCGGGCGACCTCTTTTTCGTCTGCTAGTTCGCTGCGGATCAGGGCAGGGCATCGGCCCGGAAGGTGTTGCAAGGATCTGTGTCCCTCGTGTCTCAATCGATCAGGGCAATGCATCGGGCCGGAAGCTGGCGCGGATCTGCGGCACCAGGGGTGAGGGGGCGAAGCCTTTCTCCTCCCCGAGCACCGGGTGGAGCAGGGGTTGGTCCCGGATAGGGGTGAGGTCCCCCGCCAGCAGCTGCCTTGTGGCTTGGCCCATCTGGTAGAGCTGGCGCACCGGGTCGAACTGGCGGGCGAGATCCAGCCCGTCCCCGGCCCGGGTGAAGGCCATCATGGGGATCTGGTAGCTGGCATCCCGTGGCGGTTTGGCGCCGTGGATACCCTTGCCCGCCGACATCAGGAAGGGCTGGTGGTCCCCGAAGGCCACCACCAGGTAGCGCTTGCCGGAGTTGTCCAGGGTCTTGAGCAGCCGCTCCAGGGAGGCCATGGCGTCCACCACCCCGGTGTAGTAGGTGTTGAGCAACTGGGTATCCGCCGGGCTCTGATCCGGGCAGGCGCCGCTGCGTTGCTGGGCCCGGTAGCGATCCCCGTCGAAGGGGCCGTGCCCCTGCATGGTGACCGCGTAGGCGAACAGGGGCTGATCGTCCTGGTTGCTGCGTTTGAGCAGGTGATCGATGAGGGCATCGTCGGAGATATAGAGCCCCTTGTGCTCGAGGGCGGTGAAGCGGGTATCGAACCAGCGCTCCTGGTAGCCGAGGGCCGGGATCGCCTTGGCGCGGCCCCAGAACTTCTCCACATAGGGGTGGGCGAACAGGGTCTGGTAGCCGCTTTGGGCTGCACTGCGCGCAAGGCCGGGCACCCGGTCCGAGAGGTAGTAGTAGGGCACCACCCCCTGTTTGAGCAGGCCCACCGGCAGGCCGGTGTTCATCTCGAACTCCGCCAGCACCGTCATGCCCCCCGTGGTGGGGGAGTGGATGGTCTTGCGCCATTGGGCCACGCTGGCGGGCAGGCTCAAGGTGGGGGCGGGGGCGCAGAGACGGCCCTGCCAGTCAAGCCAGAGCGACTCGTATTGCAGCACGATCACCAGATCGAAGCGGGGAGCCCTGGGCTGGGCGGGCAGGCTCAGCTCCGGGGTGCGCTCGTTGATCTGCAAGGGGTAGCGAAACACGTTGCCGCTTTGCAGCATCTCGTCCACCAGGTTGAACAGGTAGAGGCCGGGGCCGGCGCGGATGATGTCCCTGTGGTAGTTCACCGCCCTGTCCACATAGCGGATGTTGGCCCCGAGCAGCTTGTTGCCGGTCTGGGTGGCGAACACGCAGAGGGCAAAGAAGGCGGCGGTGGCGGCGGCGGTGCGCAGCAAGCCCCGCAGGATCCAGCGGGAGAGGGCGAAGCGCCACACCAGAAAGAGGAGCCCCAGCACGACGAGCACCGGCACCACAGGGTGCTGATCGAGCAGGATGTGCAGCAGGGCCAGCAGGTTGCCCAGATCGTCCCCCCCCAGCGGCACCCCGTAGATGGCGATCTTCATGAAGTTGGCGAGCAGCCCGATGCCCGAGAGGGCGGTGAAGAGCAGCCCCATATAGAGGCTGAAGCCTGCGAGGGCGCAGAGGCTCCAGCCCAGCACCATGCTGCCCCAGGCGAGGTAGTAGTGCTCGGGCCGAAAGCCCGACCAGAACAGGAATTCCCCCAGCTTGAACACCACGAAGCCGTGCAGCAGCACGAAGGTGAGGTTGCCGAGCAGCAGGCTGCCTGCCACCCGGGCGCGGTAGCTTCGGCGCAGCCGCGGCAGCAGGGTCTTGAGCACGGCGGCGCTCACCAGCAGCACCAGCAGCAGGCTGGTCATCAGGTAGAGGAGGTTGAAACCGCGCTCCGGCAGGGTCTGGAGGATCTGGCTGTATTCGGCGCTCTCCGGCCTGTCTGCCAGCAGCAGCCCGATGCGCAGCTGGTAGCGGCTGTCCAGGGCGTCGTCGGGGGCGCGCAGGGCGCTGTTGAGGCTCAGGGTGCAGCGCTCCTTGCGGCACTTCTGGCGCTTGTCCACCGCCTGGCTCAGCTGATCGATGCGCACCCCTTTGTCGTTGAGCAGCTCCACCCGCACCCTGTCCCCCTCCTGCAGGGGTTTGAGCAGTTGCCACTGGCTGCGCACCACCAGATAGAAGCCC
Source organism: Aeromonas sp. PS2Canimalfood6 (assembly GCF_048276795.1). NCBI lineage: Bacteria > Pseudomonadati > Pseudomonadota > Gammaproteobacteria > Aeromonadales > Aeromonadaceae > Aeromonas > Aeromonas sp. PS2Canimalfood6. The sequence continues at coordinate 45,364 of NZ_JBLUXC010000014.1, read as the reverse complement.
CGGTTGTCACTTTTGTAGAGCAGGCTGTAGCGATTGAGGGTAGCGATGGGCTGATCCGCCGGGCCCAGAATGAGGGGGGCGGCACGCCCGAGCCAGCTGACGGGGTTGAGCAGCGGCAGGGCGAGGGTCAGCAGCAGCAGGGCGGTCAGCAGACCCAGCAACAGCCCGGCCAGGGGCTGGGAGGCGGGGCGGTGGCCGGTGACGGGGGCATTCATAAGGGCTCATCCTTGGAGCGGTCATGGCAGCGACGACTGCCTCTATTTTGACCCGATGGTGCGTGGCTTGTTCCTTGATGTCAATTTAATGACAACAAGATGAATATTCCGTGATGAGCACAGTGAAGCAATTTGTGATCCCGATCCGCCAGGGGCACTCATTCTGTGATGAAAGCGTCATCATGAGCCTTTGCTGCTGGTCTGGGAGGGGGGCGCTGTTTAGTCTCTCAGTAACGGTTGGAGGTACATGTATGAATCCCAAAGTTGCGGCGCGTCAGGCCAGATTGCTCCAGATGCTGGAGAGCAAAGAAGAGATCCGGATCGGGCGGGAGCGGGACTGCCCCCTGCCGCTGCCCCAGCTCGTCCGGCTGACCGAGGCTCACCCGGACGTCGTCAAGGTCTACGGTCACGGGCTCACCGCCGAGGTGTTCCATCTCAAGGTGGAGGGGCACCACTGGTGCCTGAAACGCTGCCGCCAGGACTCTCTGGTGGCCAATGTGGACGGCAAGACCGCCTTTCTCACCGAGCTGGAGCGGCGCCGGGAGATAGAGAGCCTGCGGGAGCTGCACCCCACCATCCTCTCCAACGTGGTCTGCACCAGTTTCGGCTCCGCCCGGGCCGGGGTGCTGGTCTCCCCTTGGCTGCGGGGGGAGCCGGTGCGCACGCTCTGCGAGCGGAACCTGGCGCAGATGCTGGCGGTGGAGGCGGAGCTGGCCCGCTGGGGTTGGTTTGACTGGGATCCGAGCCCGGGCAACCTGCTGGATGACGGCCAGCATATCTCGGTGTTCGATTTTGGCTACATGTGGCCCTTCGATCCCCTGCACGAGTTCAATTCCAACGGCCTCACCGATCCCGACTTCCACGTGCCTGAGCGGCTGGAAACCCGCACCCTCTCCGGGCTCTGGCTGGACGAGGCGGATCCCTTGCCGCTGTTTCGCCGCTGGCGCGAGCTCTGCCTCGCCTGGGCCAGGGGAGAGTTGCAATACCTGTCGCGGGAGGGGGCGAGCGCCCCCGTGCTGGCGCGGATGCAGGGACTGGTGGGGGAGTGGAGTGCGGCGCTGGCAAGCGACGAGGCGCTGGCGGCCAACTGGTGGCGCGACATGTACCGCAGCCATCGGCTCGACATCCTGGACGATCTCAGCGGCAAGAGCTGCGGCCCGCTCACCCTGCGCCGTCTCGACTGGCTGGAGCAGGCGGTACGGGAGCACTTCCCGGCCCTGGTGGACAATCTGGCTCCTGACGAAGCGGGGCTCGGTCAGGCCGGGTTGCTGCAACGGCTGGGAGGGCTGCGCGAGCAGATCCGGGCCAATCTGCTGCCCACCCGGGCCACCCTGGTCACCAGCTGATGGTGGAAGAAGAGTGACAAGAGGGGCGCCGCGGCGCCCCTCTTTGCTGAGTGGGGAAGGCCGCCCCGGGTGTGATGGGGCGGACGAGGCGCGCTGTGCGCCAGCGCCGGGGCGACTCAGTCGAGCAGTTCCCGGTGCAGGCAGTTGACGATGTGGCCCGCCTCGTCCTCTTTGACCAGGAAGCAGAGGTTGTGGGCGCTGGCGCCGTAGCAGATCATCCGGATGTTGTGCTCGCGGATGGCGTCGAACACCTGGCTGCCTACCCCGGCCGCCTCGCTCATGCGGTTGCCGATGAGCGCCACCAGGGCGAAGTCGGTCTCCACTTCGACCTTGCACAGCTGGCCGAGCTCCGCCAGCACCTTGTCGTTCAGGATGGGTTCGCCGTTGCTCTGGCTGCCGGTGTGATCCAGGGTCAGGGAGACGCTCACCTCGGAGGTGGTGATGAGATCCACCGAGATGCGGTGACGGGCCAGGATGCCGAACACCTCGGCCAGGAAGCCGTAGGCGTGGAACATGTTGAGGCTGTGCAGGGTCACCAGCACCTGCTGGCGGCGCAGGGCCACGGCCCGGAACAGCGGGTTGCTGCGGGTGGTGGCGCGGATCCAGGTACCACCGGCGGCGGGATCCTTGGCGGAGCCCACGAACACCGGGATGTCCTGGCGCAGCGCGGGTTGCAGGGTGGCCGGGTGCAGCACCTTGGCGCCGAAGGTGGCCATCTCCGCCGCCTCCACGAAGCTGATTTCGGGGATGGGGCGGGCGCGAGTGACCAGGCGGGGATCCGTGGTGTAGATGCCGGGCACGTCGGTCCAGATCTCGATGCTGCCTGCGTCCAGTGCCTCGGCCAGGAGGGCCGCGCTGTAGTCGGAGCCGCCACGGCCGAGGGTGGTGGTGCGACCATCGCCGTCGGCACCGATGAAGCCCTGGGTGATGACCAGGCTGTCACCCAGCAACGGGCCCACCGCCTGCTGGCAGAGGGCGCGGGTCGCCGCGAGATCCACGGTGGCCTTGCCAAAGCGGCTGTCGGTGCGCAGCAGTTGGCGCGCATCCTGCCACTGGGCATTGACGCCGCGCTGGTGCAGGAGTTCGGTGAAGAGACGGGTGGACATCAGCTCGCCGCAGGCGATGAGGCGATCGGCGAGTTCGGCGTCGGTGTGCTGACTGGCCTGACGGGCCATGGTGCGAATGTCGCCGAGCTGGGCATGGATGAGGGCGCTCACGTCGCTCGGGTTGCCAAGGGCGGCCAGAATGGCCAGCTGGATGTCGGCAAGCCTGGCGAGCTGGGCATCCTGTCCGGCTTCGTCCAGTTCACCCTGAGCCAGGCTCACCAGCAGGTTGGTGACGCCGGCGCTGGCGCTCAGCACCACCACCCGGGTCGCCGGATTGGCCAGCACCACGTCGGCGCAGTGGTTCATGGCCGCGGCATTGGCGACGCTGGTTCCGCCAAACTTGGCGACATTGATCGGGTTCATTGCATACTCCTGTCTCAAGGTGAAAATCCGGTTTCATCGGGCAAATAGAGAGGAGGAGGCAAAAAATGGCAGGAAAACGCGAGGATCCCGGCCAGAAGCACTCCACCTGCAGAGCCCATCCCGTACCCGCCCCAAGGTGGGGCGCGGTGTGGGATGACCACTACCGATGACAACCCGGGGGATTCAGCCCCCGCAGCCGACGTGGCGGTGTCCAGTCACTCGCCTCGTCTCGGCGCTGCTCCCCCTGACCCAAGTTCACCGGACACTGGTGTCCTCCCCTGGGCTGCCTGGGCAGCGCTCCTCTTCTGGTGCCACCTGTGACAGGTGGCGTGCATGTACAAATACCTTGGTCTGGATTGCACTGTCAATCGAGTTCGTAAAAAAGAACAAAATTGACGGTAACCAGGCACAAGATCAATCAGTTACGAAATGGTCTTGGACAAAACCTTGGAGCGACGCTGCCAGTTGTAGAAGCGCTGGCGCTCCACCGGCAGATCTTCGACTTCCAGGGGATCGAAGCCCCGCTCCCGGAACCAGTGGATGGAGCGGGTGGTGAGCACGAACAGGCGACGGATGCCGAGCCGCTTGGCCCGCTCGGCCACCTTGGCGATCAGGGTGTCTCCCCGGTTGGAGTTGCGATACTCCGGGTGGATGGCGACGCAGGCCATCTCGGCCATGGCTTCTTCCATGAAGCAATAGAGCGCGGCGCAGCCGATGATGAGGCCGTCCCGCTCGATGATGGTGAACTTGTCTATCTCCATCTCCAGCTGCTCCCGGGAGCGGCGCACCAGGATCCCTTCCTCCTCCAGCGGACGGATGAGATCCAGGATGCCGCCGATGTCCTCAATGGTGGCGGCCCGGGCCCGCTCGGCGCTTTCGCGCACGATCTGGGTACCCAGCCCCTCGCGGCTGAACAGCTCCTGCAGCATGGCGCCGTCGTCCTGATAGCTCACCAGGTGGGAGCGGGGCACGCCACCCCGGCAGGAGGCGATGGCCGCGCGCAGGTAGCGGGCGGTGCCTGACATCTCTTCACCCGCCTGCTCCAGCGCCACCAGCAGCTCTTCGGCCTGTTCGGGGAAGAGCTCGGAGATGGCCTCTCCGTGCCTGTCCATGACCCCCTGGGTGCTGCTGAAGCAGATGAGCTTGTCGGCTTTGAGATCCACCGCCACCCGGCGGGCTACCTCTTCCGAGCTCAGGTTGAAGCTCTCGCCGGTGACCGAGCAGCCGATGGGGGAGATGAGCACCAGGCCGTGCTGATCCAGCTGGCGGGTGATCCCCTCCACATCGATGCGACGCACCCGGCCGCTGTGGCAGAAGTCGATGCCGTCATCCACACCCAGCGGCTGGGCGGTGACGAAGTTGCCGCTCACCACGCTGATGCGGGCCCCCTGCATGGGGGTGTTGGCGAGCCCCATGGAGAGCTGGGCGGTGATGTCGTATTGCAGACCGCCGCACACCTGCTTGATGATGGCGAAACTGGCATCGTCGGTGACCCGGATCCGCTTGTGATACTGGGCCTGGATGCCGGCACGGGCCAGGGCCTCGTCATTTTGCGGACGCGAACCAAACACCAGTACCAGGCGGATCCCCAAGGTCTGCAGCAGGGCGATGTCGCTGACGATGTTGGCGAAATTGGGGTGACAAATGGCTTCCCCGCCGATCATCAGGACGAAGGTGGCACCCCGGTGCACATTGACATAGGGGGTGGATTGCCGAAAGGCATGGACCAGGCTGGGTTCGCGTTCACGCACGTGTTTCATTCCATAAAAAAGCAGCAATTCGCCCAATATATGAAAATAAATTCACAAATCAAGACTAAATATCGACTTGATGTTTTTTTGTCGCCATTTTGACCAGTGCGGGCGGGGAGGGGGAGACGCAGGCGAGGGCGGGAGGGTCGCCCCGGGGGCCGCTCCCTGGTTGATCCGGGCTTATAACCTGATATCTTCGGTGTTCCTTTTCGTCAGCCGCATTGCGCGGGGTTTTATACAAGGACAGGGCATATGGAGCAGATTATTTCACCGGCAGAGGCGCTGCCGGGACGGCGGGAAGCGCTGGAGATTGGCCAGGTGCATGCAGTAAACGGCCACCCGACCCAGGGGCCCTGGCCCGAGGGGATGGAGCTTGCCTGGTTCGGCATGGGCTGTTTCTGGGGTGTGGAGCGTCTGTTCTGGCAGCAGCCCGGGGTCTATTCCACCGCCGCCGGGTATCAGGGGGGGCTGACCCCCAATCCCACCTACAAGGAGGTGTGCAGCGGCCTGACCGGCCACGCCGAGACGGTGCAGGTGGTGTTCGATCCCAAGGTCATCAGCTATGGGGATCTCGTCAAGCTGTTCTGGGAACACCATGATCCGGCCCAGGGGATGCGCCAGGGTGGCGACATCGGCACCCAGTATCGCTCCGTCATCTTCGTCGGGGACGACACCCAGGAGGCGATTGCCCAGCAGAGCCTGGCCGCCTACCAGCAGGCCATGACGGCGAGCGGTGATGGGCGCACCATCACCACCCGCATCCTGCCGCTGGCCCCCTTCTACTATGCCGAGGATTATCACCAGCAATATCTGGAGAAGAATCCCGAGGGGTATTGCGGCCTGGGGGGCATCGGCGTCTGCCTGCCTCCCAGCCTGAATCGCTGAGGCGTCATTGCATACCACGGGGGCCATCAGGCCCCCGTGTCATTGTGATGAAAAATAATTGAAAAAAATGCGTCAGGTGGGGAACTAAACTGAACCCTGGCTGACCAACAGGGTAGCGACCACGGATGGTTGCCAAGACCAGACACATTTTTTGCCCCGAAATTCATTACTCTGACAAGCGCGATGAATTGACAATGCTAGCAAGCAGGGCTGCCCGATGAGGCGGCCCTTTTCATTGGGCGTCCCGCCTCACTCCTCGCCTCATTGCATCTCGTCCCCTTGCCGTCACGGCAGGGGCGGGGTCAGCTGATGGTGCTGTCGAACAGGTTCTTGATGAGGTCGATGAACTCGATGAGGAAGGCTTGCTGGGCTTCGCTGGGGGCGGACAACCAGACGGCGGAGAGCACCTCTTCCAGGTCGGCGACCACGGCATCGGCCTCCTGCATGATCAGGAAGCGCACCTTGGGGTCGAGCTGGGGGTTCTGCTCGCAGATGGCCATCAGGTTGTCGGCCACCCGGCTGCTCACCAGATCCTCGATGGTCTGGGCGCCGCCGCCTTGTTGCTGGCTCTCGAACAGACCCAGACTCTCTACCAGATACTCGATCAGCGCAATGTAACCGTCGCTCTCTACCACCATGATGGCTGCCCTTTCTTCATTGCCTTGGGGAAATGGTGCGTATTTTAGTGGCTGAACCCGTCATGGCAAGCGGCAGTGGAGCCGATGGCGGATAAATTGGACACCGCCGCGCTCCACTGTCTCCAATCCGGTCAGCAGGAAGCCGTGACGCAGGAAGAGGGCGAGGCTGAAGGCGCTCGCCTCCGTGGTTAGGCTGCCAAGCCCCATCTGGCTGGCGGCTGCCAGCACCCGCTCCAGCAGCAGGGTGCCGAGCCCCTGGCGCGGATGATCCGCGCTCACGTAGAGCAGGCTGAGATGACCGTCATCGCTCAGGGTGGCAAAGCCAAGGGGCACATCGTCTTGCTCGATGACCCAGCCATGGTGCTCGCGCAACTGGCTGGCAAGCCGCGGGTGATGGGCACCCCTGGCCCACTGCTCCACCTGCTCCGGGCTGTAGTGTGCAGGCCCCAGGCGGCGTACCGACTGCTCGAACAGGTCCAGCAGCCTTGGTATGTGTGCCTCCTCGAGGGGGACGATGCGAGGAGAAGAAGGAGACGGCATGGGTCAACCCTCCCTGATGGTCGCGCGGGGGGCCTGGGGCCGCTTCGCCCTGGGCAGACCCGCCACCACCCGCTCATAGGAGTGGACTATCCAGCCCTGCCAGAGATCGTCAGACAGGCCTTCACTCAGGGTCACCGTGTTCCAGTGCTGCTTGTTCATGTGCCAGCCCGGTTTCACCTCGGGGTGGATCTCCCGCAGCAGCAGGGCGAGCTCGGGTTCGCACTTCAGGTTGATGGAGAGGGGCTCCGCCTGCCAGTCCACCAGGGCAAACATCTTGCCGGCGATGCGGTAGACCAGGATCTCCGGGCCGAAGGGGGTGTCCTCGGTGGCGCCGGGCTGGCTGAGCAAAAATTCACGCAATTGAACGAGGGTCATGGGGACTCCAGGCTGGTCCGATCATGGTGGAAGCATGTTCACCGGGGTGAGCCTTCTGTTAATATGCGCGCCGAGTATACCCCCCATCACCCCGGGAGCCCATGAGATGTTGTACCACAAGACCTTTGAACTGGGTCCCGATCGGGATTGGGTGGTGTTCGTGCACGGTGCGGGCGGCAGCTCCTCCATCTGGTTCAAGCAGTTGCGGGCCTACCGGGAGCACTTCAACGTGCTGCTGCTGGACCTTCGCGGTCACGGCCAGTCCAACCAGCTGCAGCAGGTGGTAAAGGGGCACTACAGCTTTCGGGCCGTGACCGAGGATATCCTGCGCCTGCTGGATCACCTGCGCATCCCCCACGCCCATTTTGTCGGCATCTCCCTTGGCACCATCCTCATCCGCCATTTGGCGGAGCTTCGCCCCGAGCGGGTCAAGAGCATGGTGCTCGGCGGTGCCATCCTGCGTCTCGACATCCGCTCCCGGGTGCTGGTGCAGCTTGGTCGCCTCGGCCAGCACTTCCTGCCCTACATGTGGCTCTACCGCCTGTTCGCCTTCATCATCATGCCGCGCCAGCACCATCAGGAGTCCCGCAACCTCTTCGTGCGCGAGGCCAGAAAGCTGTGCCAGAAGGAGTTCAAGCGCTGGTTCCGTCTCGCCACCGAGGTGAACCCCCTGATGCGCTACTTTCGCGAGCGGGCCCTGCCCATTCCCACCCTCTACGTGATGGGGGAGGAGGATCACATGTTCCTCGCCCCGGTGCGTGAGCAGGTAGCCCGCGACCCTTACAGTTGCCTCGAAATCATCGAAAAGTGCGGCCACGTCTGCAACGTGGAGCAGCCGGATCACTTCAACCGCCAGTCCCTGGCGTTTCTCTCCCGTCAGGCGGCGTCATCCGCCCTTTGAGGCCCGGCAAGGGCCTCAGATGAAGTAGTGGCCAATCTCCAGATAGCGCTGGCGGATGTGCTCGATGAGCAGCCTTATCTTGCGCGGCGGCTGGCGGGTGAAGGGGTAGACGGCGTAGATGCCGAGCTTCTTGCCCACCCGGTCGGGAAACAAGTCCACCAGATCCCCCTGCATCAGGTCGTGATAGACCAGACAGCGCGGCACATAGACGATGCCGCGCCCCCCCAGCGCCGCCTTGCGCAGGGCCCCGGCGTTGTCGGTTGAAAAGCTCCCCGACACCGACACCAGATAGTTGCCCTCTTCCCCCTTGAAGGCCCACTCCGAGGCCCCCGTGCTCTGGTAGGCGTAGCGCAGGCAGTTGTGGGTGAGCAAGTCTGACGGCTCGCGCGGCGCCCCGAAGCGGCGCACATAGGCGGGGGCGGCGCAGATGACCCACTGGGAGTCGAGAATGTGGCGGGCAATCAGGCTCGAGTCATCCAGATAGCCGGTGCGAATGACCAGATCGAATCCCTCTTCCACCAGATTGACGAAGCGGTTGTCCAGCGACATCTCCACCGTGAGCCCCGGGTGCTGCTGGCAAAAATCGGCCACCGCATCGGCGAGCAAGAGCTCCCCCGAGATGGTGGGCACCGACATCCGCACATGACCGCTCACCTTTTCACCAAATCCCGCCACCGCGTCGAAGGCGTCCAGTGCGGCGGCCTTCACATTTTTGGCACCCTGATAGAGCGCCTTGCCCGCCTCGCTCAGGGTGAGCCGGCGGGTGGTGCGATAGAGGAGCTGGACCCCGAGCTCCTCTTCAAGACGCCCGATCCGCTTGCTAACCACTGAATTTGTCAGGGAATTTTGTTCAGCCACCTTGCTGAAGGAGCCGGCCTCCACCACCTGGGCGAAGAGGATGAGGTCGTCGGTACTGGCCATATTGATCAACTTTTGGAACGAATGTTGTTCATTATTTCCATATATCGCGAAAAAGGAACAGGGTAAGGTCACGTCCGCTTAACAAAACAACAACAAGGTGCGCCTCTGCACCCCTCTGGACAAGGACGCAATGATGACAGACACCCTGCTGGCCCTGGTGGCCTTCTCGCCGATCCTGGTGGCCGCCGTGCTGCTGGTCGGCCTCAACTGGCCCGCCAAGCGCGCCATGCCCGTCGCCTTCCTGTTGACCGTGTTCATCGCCCTCTGGGGCTGGCAGATGAGCCCGACCCGGGTCTTCGCCTCCACCCTGCAGGGGCTGGTGATCACGGTGACCGTGCTCTGGATCGTGTTCGGCGCCATCCTGATGCTCAATACCCTCAAACACACCGGTGCCATCACCGCCATTCGCGGCGGTTTTACCAACATCTCGCCGGACAGGCGCATCCAGGCCATCATCATCGCCTGGTGCTTCGGCGCCTTTATCGAAGGGGCCTCCGGTTTTGGCACCCCGGCCGCCATCGCCGCGCCGCTGCTGGTGGCCATCGGCTTTCCGGCGCTCGCCGCCGTGCTGCTCGGCATGATGATCCAGTCCACCCCGGTGTCGTTCGGCGCGGTGGGCACCCCCATCCTGGTGGGTATCAACAAGGGGCTGGATAACCAGGCCATCGGCCAGACCCTGAGCGCCGGTGGCAGCAGCTGGGACATCTACCTGCAACAGGTGACCACCAACGTGGCCCTCATTCACGCCACTGTCGGCACCCTGATGCCGGTGCTGATGGTGATGATGTTGACCCGCTTCTTTGGCCGCAACCGCAGCTGGACCGAGGGGCTCTCCATCCTGCCATTCGCGATTTTCGCCGGGCTCGCCTTCACCGTCCCCTATGCCCTCACCGGCATGCTGCTCGGCCCCGAGTTCCCGTCCCTCATCGGCGGTCTGGTGGGGCTGGCCCTGGTGGTGACGGCGGCGCGAGCCGGTTTTCTGGTGCCCAAGAACTCCTGGGATTTCGCCCCCGAGAACGAGTGGCCCGCCGAGTGGCTGGGCTCCTTGAAGCTCGATCTCAAAGAGGCCGCCGGCCGCCCCATGTCGCTCATGCTGGCCTGGCTCCCCTATGTGGCGCTGGCGCTCCTGCTGGTGGCGAGCCGGGTGAGCCCGGCATTCAAGGCCAGCCTCCTGTCGGTGAGCCTCGCCTTCACGGATCTGCTGGGTGAGAAGGGGGTCAGCGCCTCCATTGAGCCGCTCTACCTGCCGGGGGGCCTGCTGGTGCTTTGCGCCCTGCTCGCCACCTGGCTGCAATCGCGCTCCCTCGCCCCCTTCGGGCGGGCGCTGGGGGAGTCCAGCCGCACCCTGATCGGCGCCGGCTTCGTGCTGATTTTCACCGTGCCCATGGTGCGTATCTTCATCAACTCCGGCGTCAACGGGGCGGATCTTGCCAGCATGCCGGTGACCACCGCCAACTTTGCCGCCGGGCTGGTGGGGGAGTTCTTCCCGGCCCTCAGCGCCACCATCGGCGCGCTGGGGGCCTTTATCGCCGGCTCCAACACGGTATCGAACATGATGTTCAGCCAGTTCCAGTTCGAGGTGGCCCAGACCCTGGGGGTCTCCACCGCCGCCATGCTGGCCCTGCAGGCAGTCGGTGCGGCGGCCGGCAACATGATTGCCATTCACAACGTGGTGGCGGCCTCGGCCACCGTGGGGCTGCTCGGTCGTGAGGGGGCGACGCTGCGCAAGACGGCGCTGCCGACCCTCTACTACCTGCTGGTCACCGGCCTTATCGGGCTGGCGCTCATGTACAGCTTCCACATCTCGGACGCACTGCTGCAGCTCAAGTAAGGAGAGCAAGTGATGAAGGTAATGCGGGTCTACCCGGCCAAGCCGGCCGATGTCTATCTCTACGCCACCTGTCTGGTGGACCTGTTCGACCCGGTGGCGGGGCTCGATGCCATCGCCCTGATCGAGCGGGAAGGGATAAGGGTGCACTTTGTCGAGAAACAGACCTGTTGCGGGCAGCCGGCCTACACCTCGGGTCACGAGGAGGAGGCGCGCAAGGTGGCGCAAAGCCAGATGGCGCTCTTCCCCGAGCCCTGGCCGGTGGTGGTGCTGTCGGGCTCCTGCGGCGGCATGATGCACCACCACTACCGCCGCCTCTTCCCCGAGAGCCCCGAGGTGGCCGATTTTTGCGATCGGGTGTTCGAGCTCACCGAGTTTCTGGCTCGGATCTGCCGGGTGCGCTGGCACGGGGTTGGGGAGGCGAGCATCGTCATGCACACCTCCTGCTCGGCCCGGCGCGAGATGCAGGTACACACCACGGCCCGCAGCCTGCTGGGCCAGCTCGATGGCGTCACCTTGCATGAACAGGCCTACGAGAGCGAGTGCTGCGGCTTTGGCGGCACCTTCTCGGTGCGCCACCCCCACATCAGCCAGGCCATGGTGGAGGACAAGACCCGCCACCTGCTGGCCACCGGCGCCGACACCCTGGTGAGTGCAGACTGGGGGTGCCTCTTGAACATCAAGGGATCCCTGGCCTATCAGGGCAAGACGCTTCCCGCCACCCATCTGGCGAGCTTCCTGCTCGCCCATAGCGAGCCAGTGGCGCAGGGCTTACAAGCGCAAAAACAGGAGGCCCATCATGAGTGAGCACGCCAAGTATTCGCCGCGCCGCTTCCATCCCCAGGCCGAGGCGGCCCTGGCCGACCCGGTGCTGCGCCAGAATTTTCGCGGTGCCATGGATTACCTGCGCGCCAAGCGCCGGGATGCCTTCGCCGACCCCACCGAAGAAGCGGCGGTGCGCGATGCGGCGGAGCAAATTCGCCAGCGCTGTCTCTCGCGTCTGCCCGATCTTTTGGAGCAGCTCGATGCCAACTGTGAGCGCAACGGCATAAAGGTGCACTGGGCCCAGACGCCGGACGAGGCCAACGCCATCATCCTTCGCATCGCCCAGCAACACGGGGTGAGCAGCATCGTCAAGGGCAAGTCCATGGTGAGCGAGGAGGTGGGCTTCAACCACGAGATGGCGCGCCACGGCATCCGCTGCCTTGAGAGCGACATGGGGGAGTTTATCGTCCAGCTCGACGGCGACACCCCATCCCACATCATCATGCCCGCCATCCACAAGAACAAGCAGGAGGTGAGCGACACCTTCGCCGGCAACCTGGAAGGCTTCACCCCCACCACCGACGTGGACGCCCTGATCCAGACCGGGCGGCGGGCCCTGCGTGAAGAGTTTCGCCGCGCCGGCATGGGGCTCTCCGGCGTCAACTTCGCGGTGGCCGAGACCGGCAGCCTGTGTCTCGTCGAGAACGAGGGCAACGGGCGCATGTGCACTACTGTGCCGAAAGTGCACGTGGCCATCACCGGCATCGAGAAGGTGGTGGAGTGCTTATCCGATGTGCCGCCGCTTTACAGCGCCCTGACCCGCTCGGCCACCGGACAGGCCATTACCACCTACTTCAACGTCATCAGCGGCCCGCGCCGGGCTGGGGAGCTGGACGGCCCGGACGAGGTGCACCTGGTGCTGCTCGACAACGGCCGCAGCCAGGCTTACCGGGACGAAGAGCTGCGCAAGACCTTGCAGTGCATCCGCTGCGGCGCCTGCATGAACCACTGCCCGGTCTACACCCGCATCGGCGGCCACGCCTACGGCACCATCTACCCGGGCCCCATCGGCAAAATCATCTCCCCCCACCTGCTGGGGTTAGAGAGCACGAGCGATCTGGTGACCGCATCGAGCCTGTGCGGTGCCTGCGGCGAGGTGTGCCCGGTCCGCATCCCCATTCCCGACCTGTTGCAGCGCCTGCGCCGGGAGGCCAAGCACGACGCCCAGCCCGGCCACGAACCGCTGGCGGGGCAGGGGGCGGCCAGGAGCCGGCTCGAAACCCTTGCCATGCAGGGCTTTGCCTTTGCCGCCACCCACCCGCGCCTCTACCACGCCGCAACCGGGGTGGCCGGTCGCCTGCGGGGCTTGATGCCCAAACACCTGGGCCCCTGGACCCAGTGCCGCGAAGCCCCCAAACCCGCCCCCCAGAGCCTGCACGCCCTGCTGCGCCAGAAGAAGAAGGAGTCCTGAGATGTCGAGCAAAGAGGCCATATTAAGCCGCCTGCGCGGCGCCGCCACCCCCATGGCCCACGCCCCCCATGGCTGGCAGCCCTGGCGCGGGGAGGATGATCAGGCGCGGCGTGAGCGCTTTGTTGCCGGGATCAGCGCCAGCCACGCCGAGATCCTCACAGTCCAACAGGCAACCCTGGCCCGGGATCTGGCCGTCTGGCTGGATGAAGAGGGCGTGACGAGTCTGGCCTGTGGTCAGGGCGGCCGTTGGCAGGAGGAGGTCGCGGCCGCTTGCGCCGGGCGATCTGTGTTGACCCCCGCAGGCGAGTTCGCGAGCTGGAAGGACGATCTGTTCGACGTCTGTCAGGCGGGCATCACCCACTGCGCGGGCGCCATCGCCGACACCGGCACGCTCGTGTTGCTGCCCGATGGCGGCGAGCCGCGCACCCTCTCGCTTGTGCCCCCCTGCCATATCGCCCTGCTGGCGGCCTCAACCATCGCCGACAACCTGGCGGGGCTGGTGGCGATCGGGCGCTGGCAGCAGGCCATGCCCACCAATCTGTTGCTGGTCTCCGGCCCCTCCAAGACCGCCGACATCCAGCAGACCCTGGCCTACGGCGCCCACGGCCCGAGCCGCCTCTTGGTGGTGCTGGTGGAGGATTGCTGATGCGCTGGAATGAATTTGACGCCGCCGTGCTCTCGCGCATCCCGCCGGAGCGGCTGGTGAGCGACCCGGATCTTCGGCTGGCCCACGGCACGGACGCCAGCTTCTACCGGCTGGTGCCCGAGCGCATCGTGCGCCTCGACTCTTTGGATGAAGTGCGTTTCGTGCTGGCGGTGTGCCGCGAATTGGGCCTGCCGTGCACCTTTCGCGCCGCCGGCACCAGCCTCTCGGGCCAGGCCCTGAGCGATTCGGTGCTCATCACCCTGACCGACAGCTGGCGCGGCCACCGCATTATGGACGAGGGGGCGCGCATTGCCCTGCAACCCGGGGTGATCGGCGCCGATGCCAACCGCTATCTGGCGCCTATGGGCCGCAAGATTGGGCCGGATCCCGCTTCCATCAATGCCTGCAAGCTCGGCGGCATCGCCGCCAACAACGCGAGCGGCATGTGCTGCGGCACCGCCCACAACAGCTATCACACCCTGCATGCCATGACCCTGCTGCTGGCCGATGGCACCGTGCTGGAGAGCGGCGATCCCCACAGCCGCGCCGCCTTGGCGGCCAAGCGTCCGGAGCTGCTCACGGGGCTCGCCGCCCTGCGCGTCGAGGTGCTGGCGAATGCCGAGCTTGCCGCCAAGATCCGCCACAAGTACCGGCTCAAGAACACTACCGGCTACGCCATCAATGCCCTGCTCGATCATGAGGACCCCGTCGATATCCTCACCCACCTGATGATCGGCTCGGAGGGGACCCTCGGCTTTATCGCCGAGGTGGTGCTCGATACCGTGCCCGAATACCCCCACAAGGCCTCGGCCCTGCTGGTGTTCCGGGACGCCGAGCAGGCCTGTCTGGCCACCTCGCGCCTGAAAAGTGCGCCGGTGGCGGCGGTGGAGCTGATGGATGGACGATCCCTTTGCTCGGTCGCGGGCAAGCCCGGCCTGCCGGACTTTATCAAGGCGCTGGATCTGGCTGTCTGCGCCTTGCTGATCGAAGTGCATGGGGAATCGAAAGAGGAGCTGGTGGATCGCTGCGAGCAGGTGATGGCCATGGCGGCCGAGTTCGCCCAGGTCGCCTCTGTGCCCTTTACCGGCGACAGTGCTGGGCTCTGGGCCATTCGCAAGGGGCTCTTCCCGGCGGTGGGGGCGGTGCGCACCACCGGCACCACCGTCATCATTGAGGATGTCGCCTTTCCCATCGAGCGTCTGGCCGAAGGGGTGGCGGGGCTGCAGCAACTGTTCGATCGCTTCGAATACGGTGAAGCCATCATCTTTGGCCACGCGCTGGAGGGGAACCTGCACTTCGTCTTTACCCAGGGGTTCGATGATCCGGCGCAGGTGGCCCGCTACGGTGCCTTTATGGATGCGGTGGCGGAGCTCGTCGCCGTGCGCTTTGGCGGGTCGCTCAAGGCCGAGCACGGTACCGGGCGCAACATGGCCCCCTATGTGGAACTGGAATGGGGGCCGGAGGGGGTGGCGCTGATGCGCCGCATCAAGGCGCTGCTGGACCCCGATAAACTGCTCAATCCCGGCGTCATCATCAACGACGACCCCAACGCCCACCTGGCCCACCTCAAGCCCATGCCGGCGAGCGATGCCATCGTGGATCCGTGCATCGAGTGCGGCTTTTGCGAGGCGGTCTGCCCCTCGCGCACCCTGTCACTGTCGCCACGGCAGCGCATCGTGCTTTACCGCGAACTGGCCCGCCGCAATCGTGCCGATGAGCCCTCCAACCAGCTGGCCCGGCTATTTGACTATCAGGGCATCGATACCTGCGCCGCCACCGGGCTGTGCGCCGATCGCTGCCCGGTGGGCATCAACACCGGCAGCCTGATCAAGAAGCTGCGTAGCGAAAAGTACCAGCGCTTTGTGCCCATCGCCCGCTGGAGCGCCGATCACTTCGTCGGCGTTACCCGCACCGCCCGCAGTGCGTTGGGCCTCAAAGCCATAGCGGGCAAGGTGCTGGGAGACAAGGCGCTGGCAGGATTAGTGAACGGGGTTCGCCATCTGAGCGGCCAGCGCACCCCCGCCTGGTTGCCCACACTGCCGGGGCCGAGCCGCTACCAATGGCCGCAAGGGGAGGGGAGCCATGGCGGCTCCAGTGAGGGCATTGGAGAGGATCGCGCCGTGGTCTATCTGCCTTCTTGCGCCAGCCGGGTATTCGGCCAGCAGGAGGAAGCCCCGTCACTGCCGGACGTGGTGTTATCCCTCCTCAATAAAGCGGGTTGCCGGGTCATAGTGCCGCAAGGTATCGAGGGGCTCTGCTGCGGCATGCCCTATGACAGCAAGGGGATGAGCGAGGTAGCGGGAGCCAAGCGCAGTGAGCTGGCCGAGGCCCTGTGGCAGGCAAGTGAGCAGGGGCGCTGGCCCGTGCTGCTCGACACCAGCCCCTGCGTGCAGCGACTGCTCTCGAGGGCGCTCGGCAAGGGCCTTCGGGTGTTCGAGCCCTCCGCCTTTGTGCTCGAATACCTGCTGCCCCACCTTGAGCTGACCCCCATTGATGAGACCGTGATGCTCCATATCACCTGCAGCAGCCGGCGCATGGGGTTGGGGGATAAGATGCTGGCGGTGGCACGCGCCTGTGCCCGGGAGGTGATAATCCCTGAGCATATCCAGTGCTGCGGCTTTGCCGGCGACAAGGGGCTGATGACCCCGGAGCTCAACGCCGCGGCCCTCGCCAGCCTGCCCGCCCAGGTCCCCAGGGATTGCCGTCAGGGATTCAGCAACAGCCGCACCTGTGAAATGGGGCTCAGCCAGCACGCTGGCATTCCCTATCACAGCATCCTCTATCTGGTGGATCAGGCGGCGAGATAGAAAAATAAAAACGGCAGGATAAATATCCTGCCGTTTTCAATAGGGTTACTAAGGTAACTTATTAGGGAAAGTGCGAACAAGTATCCCACGAACAAAAAATGAAAATTTTAGTCATTTAATATCAATGGGTTACCAGTAAATGCTCTCGTGCCATATGACTTATTCGCACCTTCCCTACCGCACGGATTTCAGCTTCCGTTGTGCTGCCTTCAAGCTGAATAAAATAGGATTGAACATTGCCACTCTCTGGATGCCTCTGGGGCTATAAGGGCCGGATGAGTAGTAGCCTATCAAAGGCCGACCGCTCCTGTTGAGTAAAAACACAGCCGTTCCGTGGGATTTGAATGAAATCTTGATGGTGGTCAGATTTTTACAGGGAAAGGTCAAGAGAAACGGGGGGAGGGGAGATGGCTTCTCTTCATTGCCACACCGCCCGGCCAACCAAGTCATGTGTTATCTCTTGCTCATCAATGCCTTGTAACAGCTGGTTACAGATCTTGCGTCGACCGGCGAACCCTTCCTCCAGTAAATTCAGCGGCGATTGAATGCACCACTAAGCCATGCTGGCCATCGCCTGCACCGCCGCCCTGTCCGCCTGTGACAGCGAGAAGGCGGCCAACAGCATCGCCAAACGCGCACCGATGCTGACATCCATGAGTCGAACCTGCTCATCCGCGATGGCGAACGGGGTAAGACTCAGTAGCCCGTCATCTCCAGATAACCGACGCCCTTGGCATTCCCCGAGACGGATACCGCCCCCTCCCAGTAGTCAAAGCGTCCCGTCATGGCCTGATCGGGCAGGCGCGCCTGGATGGTGAGCCTTATATCGCCGGCTGCCAGCTGCCACTCGATGGGGTAGGCTTGCCCCTTGGGGCCGCGCCAGGTCTTGCCGGGGGTGAGGCGGATCTGCGCAGGATTCAGCACCCGGCTGCTGCCGTCTCGTTCAATCAGGATGCCGTAGCGGTTCTCCGGCTCAGAGCGTCCCGATTTGGTGCGCAGGCGAAACAGCATCAACTCGCGGCCATCTTCAAACTGCAGCGAAAACCAGTCCCAGCCCGATTGCCACTGGGCCAATACCGAGCTGCTCCACTCGTGATCAAACCAGCCCTCACCGCTGACGTTACGGGTCTCCCCATCCAAGATCAGGGTGCCGCTGATGGTCAGGCGCGGGTAGGAGTAGTAGAAGGAGGCGTTGCCCGGGCTCTTCTCGCTGAAACCCGCTTTACCTTGCAGTACCGCGGGCTTGGCGGCGCTCACCTTCACATCAAGATCCCCCGCCTTGCTCCGCACCTTGAGGGTGGCGGGAAAGAGCGATTCCCCTTGAGAGGTAAGCACCCACTCTTTCAGCCAATACTCACCGCCGCTGGCACCGGCGAGCCCTGGCCCCTGGCGGCTGGTGCGCTCGTCCTGCTGGTGGCTGCCTTTGCTCACATCCGTGATGGCAAACTGGGCCAACCAGAGTTGAGGGGTGAGCCAGGGGTTCTCCGAGGTGATCTCCTGTTCAATGCCTTGGCGAAACAGGGTCCATTGCATGCCGTAGCCGCGTCCCTGCTCGTCTTTCAGGTTGCCGGTGAGATACCACCATTCGGAGCGGTAGTCGGGGTGGGCACCGTGATCGGCGGGCAGGTTGATGGACTGACCCGGCAGGGCCTTTTTGAAGTGATCGTTGCCGTCACCCAGGATGCTCCCCAGATCGCTGGCCTGCGCGTGGCCGCTTATGGCAACAAGCGGGATCAAGAGGGCTGCAAGCCAAGAGGACAAGATTCCCCTCACCCTGGCCCTCTCCCGAAGGGAGAGGGGATGGTTCGCGGCAGCTCTGTGCGCTTCTCTGCGCTGAATCAGGGGCGGTGATAGAGATCTGGTCAATGGGAACGTCAAGCCATGGCTGAGCCAGTGCGCCAACCAATCTTTCATACCACTCTCCTTGCGGCATACCAGGAGGCGAGCGCGCCACAGACGGGGGCGAGCAGGAGCGCCGTGACGGCGTGCAGGGGGGCGGCCTCGAAGGCCAGCCGCCAGCCAAAGGCGCGGGGGTTGACCACCTCAATCAGCACCCAGGCAAGGCCATAGCCCACCGGCAGGGCCAACAATGCGGTGAGCAGCCCGAGGCCTGCCCCTTGCCACACCAGCAGCCGGCGGCAGTGGCGCGGGCTCAGGCCAAGGCTTTGCAGGGTCTGCAACTCGCCGCGCCGGGCCAGCCCCAGCACCATAAAGGCCGAGCCGATGCCGACGAAAGCGATCCCCAAAATCAGTAACTTCAATAGCTCGGTCACCACGAAGGTCTGATCGAACACCCTGAGGGCGGCGGCGTGGATGGCGGGGGCGGGCAACAGGTTCACCTGCTCGCCAAACTGGCTCCTGAGCCTGTCGCCGAGGTGCTCGGGATCCGGGCTGAAGAGGGCAAGGGATTGCACCTTGCTCCCTTCGAAGGCGTGCAGTATCTGCCCCTTGTCGCTGCCGTAATCCTGATAGACGCCGGTGACGGTGAAAGCCCTCGGCCCCCCTTCGCTGGTTACCTCGAGGCGCTGGCCCACCCTGACCCCGAGGCGCACCGTCAGCGGTTCGCTCGCCAGCACCTCGTCGGGAGCGGCGGGCCAGCGCCCGGCGAGCAAGGGGTAGGCGGCTTTGAGTTCGGGGATAAAGTCCATCTGCGCCCACTCGATGGGCTGCCCCTGCCAGCGGGCGGGGAGCACGGCGCGGCGGGAGGCGGCGCGCACATCCGGCGAGGCGAGGATGGTGTTGAGGGTCTGCTCGCCGAGGGCGCCCCTGCTACCCGCCACCCCCTTGGGAGCGGTGACGTAGAGATCGGCGGCCAGACGCTGGCCGAGCCAGATCTCCACGCTCGAGCGAAAGCTCGACACCATGACCCCGATGCCGATGGCTGCGGCGATGGCCAGTTGCAGCGCCATCACCGCAATGGCGGTGCGATCCAGGTGATAGAGGGTTTCGGCCACCCCGAGCCGGGCGGTGAGGGGGCCGCGTGCACGCAGCCGCACCAGCAAGGAGCGAAGGGCATCGGGCAGCAGGAGGGCCATGGCGAGCAGCCAGCCCCCGGCCACGAAGAGGGCGCCGCCAAGGCCAGTGCAGGGCTGCCACAGACACAGGGCGCACAGCAGCAGAATGGCGATGGCGAGCCCCCGACGTTGCCAGGGATGAGCCGGCGGGCGGCTGTTGCCCTCTCGCAGCGCAAGGGGGGATTGGCGCAGCAGTTGCCACCAGCCAGGCAGGTTGGCGGCAAGCATCCCCAAAAGGCCAATCACCAGCGCCTTGCCAAGGCTGGTGGGGGAGAGGCGCAGCAGGTCGATGGGGTTGGGGCCATAAAGGTCGGCCAGCGCCTGGGTGAGCTGCCCCATCAGGGCGAGGGCCAGCAGGCTCCCCAGCAGCAGCCCGAGCAGAGTGCCGAGGGTGGCGAGGATCAGGATCTCCAGGGTCAGCCAGCGCAGCACCCGGCGCGGCGGCATCCCGAGGATGATGAGCTGGGCGAGCAGGGGGCGGCGCACGCTCTGCACGAAGCGCTGGGCGTTGAACACCAAAAACAATCCCACCGCCATGGCGAGCAGGGAGAGGGCGGTGAGGTTCAGCGCCAGCGCATCCCCGAGCTGGCTGGCATCGAGCGCCGGGCTGATGGGCTCAAGCCAGAGGGGCTGATGGGGGGCATAGGATTGCAGGGCCGCCTGCAAGGCTCTTTGCAAGGTATTGGCCTCTTGCTCGCTGAGCTTGAAGACGATGCGATCGAGCCGTCCTTCCTTGCCAAGCAGGGGCTGGGCGAGGCCGATGTCGGTCACCAGCAGCCGCTCCATGGGCACGGCGCCGGGCTCGAAGGTGCCGGCCAACGTGAGGGTCAGCGGGCGGGGCGGCGCCCCTTCACCGCCCCCCAGCACAAAGGTTCGCGACTGGCCCGGTTGCCAGTCAAGGCGCCTCGCCTCGGGGGCGGCCAGCCAGACGCTGTCGGCGCGATTCAACGAGACATCGGGTTGGCTGTCTGGCGCATCGCCAAAGAGGCGGCGCAGGGGGCCGGGGTTGAAGAGATCCATCCCCAGCAACTGGAAGCTGCGCCCCTGGGCGTCCTTGAGCCAGGCGTGAAGCTCTGGCATGGCGTCAAGGTTCGGCTGGCTTCGCACCAGCCTCACGTAGACTTGCTCATCCAGGCCACCCTGGGGGGCCAGGCGGTAGTTGGCCTCCCCGGCGAGCTGGCTGCGGGCAGCGACGAAGTTGGTGCGGGCGCTGTGGTTCAAGAGCTCGATGGCCACCACCAGGGTGACCCCGAGGGTGAGCCCGGCCAGGCTCATCAAGAGCAACCAGGGGTGAGCGCGATAGAGGCGCAGCAGCGCCTTGAGCGGCAACATCAGCAGGCCCCCCGGCAGAAGTCAGCCATGGCGGCGCCCCTTGAGCTCGACCAGCTGCCCCCCTTCAAGGCGCAGCACCCGATCCGCCAGGTCGCCATAGCCCGGGTTGTGGCTCACCAGCAAGAGACCGGCGCCAGTATCGCGCACCGCCGCCATCATCAGGGCCATCACCTGCTCGGCGTTGTGTTCATCAAGACTCCCGGTGGGTTCGTCGGCGAGCAGCCAACGGGGCTGATGAATGAGGGCGCGGGCCAGCGCCACCCGCTGGCGCTGGCCGCCGGAGAGCTGTTCCGGCCAGGCGTGGCGTTTGTGGCTCATGCCAAGGCGCGCGAGCAGGGCATCGAGGCGCCCATCGTCCTGGGGCAGGTTGTTTATCTGAAGGGGCAGGGCGAGGTTCTCGGCCACGGTCAGGGTCGGCAGCAGGTTGAAATCCTGATAGACGATGCCGAAATGGCGGCCACGCAGGCGGGCCCGCTCGTCTGTCGGCAGGGTGTCGAGGCGGGTCTCTTCCAGCCAGATCTCCCCCTCGTCCGGGGCGATGAGACCGGCGATGAGGTTGAGCAGGGTGGACTTGCCACAGCCGCTTTGCCCCAGCAGCAGGCAGGTCTCCCCCGGGGTGAGGGCGAGATCCAGCCCCTCGAACAGGGGGAGCGTCTCGCCGCCGTTGGCGAAGCGTTTACTGAGGTTGCGCAGGCTAAGCATGGGATAACCGTTTGATGGTCAATGGCTTTCACAATGTCCGTCACTATGCCAGTTAGTGATCGCGCCTGCAAAAGGGATGGGGATCCTCGCTGGATCCCGCTTGCCTGAGGTGGTTAGAATAGGGCCTTCCATGGGTCACAGGATGAGCAAGGATGTTACACAAGCAAGTCAGTTTTATCGTCGACAGCAAGGGCGTCAAGCAGGCTGCCGTGGTCCCCATCGATATCTACAACGAGCTGATGACCCTGCAAAAGGCCCTCTCCGACAACAAGCCGGGGGAGCGAGAGCTCTACCACTTCAACGGCAAGGGGGCAGAGGCCCATGGTTATCCGGTGGGCAAGCGGCAGAACCCCGGTTTCATGGTCCAGGCGGGCTCCACCGCCAACGGCGAGGATGCGGCCTCCCTGCGCGAGGCGGTGATCGAGCTGCGCCAGGAGCTGCTGGGCAAGGGGGTGCTCGTTCCCCACCCCGAAGGGGGCTTCATCTTTACCGCTGATCAGCTGTTCAACAGCCCGAGCCTGGCCGCGAGCCTGGTGGCGGGCAACAACCGAAGCGGGCTGGATGCCTGGCAAAACAGCGCAGGCTACACCCTCAAGCAATCGGGTTTTGGCAAGAAGACCTCCTGATGACGGGGCCTGGCAACGGGCCTCGCTCATGTTTGCCTGAGTGCCCGCGGCGGGCCGCTCATCAGGATGACAAGGAGGGCGGCTTCCCTTTGCGCTGCTAGCCTCAATGCCAGACGCCTGCCAGGAGATGCCGCCATGTCTGGACTCCTTCGCCTCGTGCCCGGGGCGGCCCTGCTCAGTGCCCCCGCCGCTGCGGGCAACGGCCCCCTCGATCTGACCCACAGCGGGGTCGGGCTCTTCGCCCTCGCCATCTTCGCCCTGGCTTATGCCCTGGTGATGGCCGAGGAGTACCTGAAGCTGCGCAAGTCCAAGCCGGTGCTGGTGGCCGCCGGCATCATCTGGATAGCCATCGGCCTGGTCTATACGGGGCAGGGGCACAGCGAGCTGGTTCAGGCTGGTTTTCGCCACAACCTGCTGGAGTATGCCGAGCTGATGCTCTTCTTGCTGGTGGCCATGACCTATGTGAACGCCATGGAGGACAGACTGCTGTTCGCCGTGCTGCGGGTACGCCTGGTGCAAGCGGGCTTCAGCCTGCGTACGCTCTTCTGGCTCACCGGTTTTCTCGCCTTTTTCATCTCCCCCGTGGTGGACAACCTCACCACGGCGCTGCTGATGTGTTCAGTGGTGCTCAACGTGGCCAACGGGGAGCGCCGCTTCATCAACCTGGCCTGCATCAACATCGTCGTGGCGGCCAATGCGGGCGGCGCCTTCAGCCCCTTTGGCGACATCACCACCCTGATGGTGTGGCAGGCGGGCAAGGTGCCGTTCCAGCAGTTCTTGCTGCTCTTCATCCCCGCCCTGCTCAACTTCCTGGTGCCGGCCACCCTGATGAGCCTGATGGTGCCCCGTCTGGTGCCCGCCATGCCGGGCGAGATGGTGGTGCCAAGGCGCGGCGCCTTTGTCATCGTGCTGCTCTTTGTGCTCACCATAGTGACCGCCGTCGCCTGCCATCACTTCCTGGGGTTGCCCCCCGTGCTCGGCATGATGATGGGGCTGGGCTACCTGCAATTTTTCAGTTTCTATCTGCGAAAGACCCAGCCCGTCACCCTGGCCCGGGCACGGGCGCTGTATGAGCGCACCGGGGACGAGGCCAGGCTGCTGCGTCTGGGCTCGGTGGTGCCGTTCGATGTGTTCAACAAGATTGCCAAGGCGGAGTGGGACACCCTGCTCTTCTTCTACGGGGTGGTGATGTGCGTCGGCGGCCTCGGGTTTATGGGGTATCTGGCGCTTGCCTCCCATTTCCTCTATGACGGTGGCGATCCGACCCTGGCCAACGTCACCATCGGCCTGCTCTCCGCCCTGATCGACAACATTCCGGTGATGTTCGCCGTGCTCTCCATGGAGCCGCAGATGAGCACGGGGCAGTGGCTGCTGGTGACCTTGACCACCGGGGTGGGGGGCAGTCTGCTTTCGGTCGGCTCCGCCGCCGGGGTGGCCCTGATGGGGCAGGCCAGGGGCATGTATACCTTCGTCGGGCACCTCAAGTGGTTGCCTGCCATTTTGCTTGGTTATATGGTCGGCATAGGGGCGCACCTGTGGCTCAACAGCGCCCTGTTTTAGGCAACCCGGTTCCAGGCACCAGGGAGAGGCAGGATGGGACAACTGTTCGAGGCGCTTTTGCCGCGCCATGTGGCCTTTATTGAGGCACAGAAGATCTATTTTGTCGGCACGGCGGCGGGGGAGGGCACGGTCAACCTCTCCCCCAAGGGCGGGGATTCGTTGCGCATTATCGATGCCCATACCCTGGCCTGGCTCAACCTGACCGGCAGCGGCAACGAGTCCGCAGCCCAGGTGTTGCAGAACCCGCGCATGACGGTGATGTTCTGCGCCTTCGAGGGGGCGCCCATGATACTGCGGGCCTATGGCCAGGCGCGGGTGCTGCACCGCACTGATCCGCAGTGGCCGTCGTTGCTGGCGCTGTTCCCCCCAAGCGTCGCGGCTCGCCAGATCTTCCTGCTGGACATTGAACGGGTCCAGACGTCGTGCGGCATGTCGGTGCCTCTGTATGAGTACCAGGGGGACAGGGAAGATCTTGCCAACTGGTCCGAGCGGCAGGGCCGGGAGGGGATTGAGGCCTACTGGCGCAAGAAGAACCAGCTAAGCCTGGATGGGCTGGAGAGCGAGATCCTGGCGCGCAGCGGGTTGCAGGCAGATGACTGAGGCCTGCGCCCCGATGCAAAAAGCCCTGTCCATGGACAGGGCTTTTTCATAGCAGGGCATCAGGGGACGCGCTTGCCGCTCAGCAGCCAGTAACTGAGGGCCGACCCCAGGCCGCAACCGGCGATGGCGATGGCCATGGGGAGCGGCGATTCGGGGGGATTGAGGTTGACCAGCACCCCCACCAGGGCCCCAAGGCCAAAGCGCAGGGTACCCGCCAGCGCCGAGGCGGTGCCTGCGGACTGAGGGAAGTGGCCCATCAGGCCGGTCATGGCGTTGGCCCCCACCAGGCTGATGTGGCCGACGAAGAGCACGACCGGGATGACGATGCCCCACAGGCCCCCGGTCTGGCTCCAGGCGTTGTAGATCAGCAGGGCCCCGGCGAGCGGCAGCACGGTCAGGCCGTATCGCAGCATGCGCTCGGCACCCACCCCTTTCACCAGCCGGCTGTTGGCGAAGGTGACCACCATCATCAGCAGGATGTTGAGGCCAAAGAGCCAGCCGTAGTGCTCGGTCGGCACCTTGAAATACTCGATGTAGACATAGGGGGAGGCGCTCAGGAAGGCGAACATGCCGGAGCTCGACAGAGCGCCGCACAGCACATAGCCCATGGCACCACGGTGGGAGAGCACCCCCCAGTAGTTGCGAAGCACCTGCCCGAGTCGCAGGGGCTGCTTGTGCTCGGGTTTGAGGGTCTCCTCAATCTTCCACTGCATCACCAGGCAGATGAGCAGGCTGATGGCCACCAGCAGCCAGAAGATGACCCGCCAGTCGCTGTGAGCGCTGATATACCCCCCCACCACGGGGGCCACCAGGGGGGCGAGGGTCATCACCAGGATGACGAAGGACATGGCGCGGGAAAACGCATCCTTCTCGAACAGGTCGCGCAGCAGGGCGTTGACCACCACGGAACCCGCGGCGCCCCCTGCGGCCTGCAACATGCGCCAGGCGAGGAGCTCAGGCAGGGAGTCCGCCATGGCGCAGCCCACGGAGGCCACGGCAAACATCGTCAGGCCCGCCAGGATCACCGGCTTTCTGCCGAAGCTGTCGGCGAGCGGCCCGTAAAAGAGCTGGCCGATGGCAAAGCCCCCCAGGAAGGCGCTGATGGTGAGCTGGGCGCCGTCGATGCTGGTAGCCAGATCCCGGGCGATGGCGGGAATGGCGGGCAGATACATGTCCACCGCGAGGGGAGTCAGGCCCGCCAGGGCACCGAGCAGGATGAAGAGGAAACGGGGGGAGAGGGAGCTGGCTTGGGGCATAGGGTATCCGAGTCGTGGGCTGGGCCGGGTTAAGAGGCAGGTGTTGAGTCTATCAGTTTTGGCGGGCGCGATCAGGTGCATCCTGCCCGATGCCCTTTTGTCTGGTGTGGCGCCAGAGCAGCCAGAGCCAGGCAAGCCATCCGAGCAGGGAGAGGGCATTGCCGGTGCGCTCCGGCCAGCGTGCCGCCAGGGTCAGGGTGAGGCTGTGGTGGCCCGCCGGAACCCAGAGTTGCATCAACCCCTGGCGATTGGCGCTCACCGTCAGCGCCAGGTGTCCGTCGAGGCGGGCCTCCCAGCCGGGGTAATGGTATTGGTGCAGGACCAGCCGAGTCGGCACCCGGGCCTTGATCTCCAGCGCCAGGGCGCGGGGTTGCCAGCGGGTCAGGGTCCAGCTTGCGTCTGGCGGTTCGGCGCTGACAGGCGGCTGGAACTCCTCCTTCCAGGCGAGCAGGGTCGGGGCGAACATGCCCCCCGGCACCTGCCTTGGCCTGTATTCCCGGGCACTGCGCTTGCTGTCGAACTCGAATGCCATGGCCTCCCGTTCGGGGGCCTGGGTGAGGGGGGCGTGACGCACATAGGCCAGGGTGGAGAGGAGGGTCAGCAGAAATACTCCCCACCAGAGCCCCTGCCAGAGACGATGGGGCTGGGTGCCGAGCGCCACCACGGCGACCGTGGCAAGGGCGAGCACCAGGTTGAGCCGCCAGGGAAACTGCACCCGCTGCAAGGGGGGAAGCAGGCTCCAGAGAGGCTGGCTCGGGGGCAGCATCATCAGGAAGGCGACGACGCCGATCGCCCCCCAGCACAGCAGCTCGGGGTGGCGCGGCTCCCGGGCGGCGGCCCAGGCGATGAGCAGCAGGACCAGGGTCAGCATGCTCTGCCACGCCAGGTGACCGCGAAAACGCCAGTCCTCCCAGGCGCTGGGCAGGCGGTCGAGAAAGTTGCGCCTGTAGTCGAACATGCCGCCACGCATCAGCTCCATGGAGATGGCCCCCTGATCCGCCAGGGCGGGCAGCAGCAGGGCGGCTGCCATGCAAAGCCCCACCCCCTGGGCGCCGAGGGCTTGCCAGCAGGGCGTCAGAGTGCGGGTGCGTCTGGCGAACCAGAAGGCGCGCAAGGTGACCAGCCCCATCATGAGCAAGAGGCTGGGGAGGTGGGAGAAGGCCAGCAGCGCCAGCCCTAGGATCAGCAGGGGCAACCCCTGAGGTCGTCCGCGGTGGGCGAGATCCTGCCCCAGCAGGATAAGGGGAGCCCAGGCGAAGGCCCAGAACTCCGCCAGGGCGAAGCGGGCATAGAGATCCATGGCGACATGATAGGGCCGCGCCAGATAGAGCAGGCTGGCGGCCAGGGCCCGGCCAGGGGGCGTGGTGGCACGCAGCCACAGATAGGCAAACACCCCGGAGAGCAGCAGGGCCAGGGTGGCGCTGCCAAGCAAAGGGTAGATGGCCTGCTGGGGGTGGGCACCGGGCCCGGCAAAGAGGGCGCTGACGTAGTAGGGGAGCGGGGGATAGAAGAAGAAGGTGGGGCTGCCGAAGCCGCCGTTCATGGCCATCAGCCAGCGGGGATAGAGTTCCCCCTGCCAGAGCTGACGGGCAAAGTAGTGGCCGGATAGCAGGTGATGAAACAGATCGTGTCCCTGGCTGCCCCCCTGCCACCAGAGCGGCAGCATCAGCAGGGCGCAGGCCAGCAACAGGGCCAGCGCGACCCGGATCCCCTCCCCGGTTCCGCTCGTGTTTCTTTCCATTGCACTGGTTCCTGACAGACCCGGCTGTGAGTGTAGACGAGTCGTGCGATGCCCTCGCAAGTGCCCGGTTTAGCGAGGCAGGGCGAGCCAGAGGCCGGGTTCGGCGTGAAAGCGGGGGGCAAACCAGAGGGTGTCATAAGGGCCTGGTAGCGCCTCTGCCCCCAGGGGGCGGCGGCTGAGGCGGCAGGCCCCCTGGGTGAGCGCAAGGGCGGCATCCCCCCGGTACCAGCCGTCGGTGACGGGCAGGGTTGTGGTTTCCCTAAGCAGCCTCACTCCCCACTGGGTCACCAGCGCCGGGCAGTTTTTTTCGGCGACTCTGGCCGCCTGCACCATGGCGGATGGGCGGGGTGGGGTGAAGGTCACCGCGAGCAGCAGCAATCCGGCCAACGCGACCAGTCCAACTCCTCGGCGTGGCAGCCAGCCTGCCAGCAGCACGAGGCCGAGCAGGGTGATGGGCGCCAGATGACGGGGATTGTCCGGATTCTGGCCAACCAGGGTCCAGAGCAGCAGGGCGAGCCAGTAGAGCGTCCAGAGCACGGAGGGGGTCGCATTGTGATCTTTTGACCGTTGCCAGAGCGGCAGTACCAGCAAGGCCCCCATCAAGAGGGGCCAGAGCGGGGTGAACTGATCGTTGAAGGTATTCGCCCAGCTCAGCAGCCGATCCCCGTGGGCTGCCGCCGTGTTGCCCCACAGGGTAAAGTGGCCGTCGGTAAAGCGCCGCCCCTCGGCAAAATAGGCCCAGCCATCGGCCTGCCAGACAAACAGCAGGCAGGCTAGCCCCACCAGCGCGATGGGGAGCACAAATCTGACGCGGTTGCCCTGCTGCGCCATCCCCAGCCAAAGGGGCAGCAGGGTCAGCACGAAGTAGGAGGGACGTAGCGCCAGCATGAGGCCCAGCAGCAGACCCGCCAGCGCTATCTTGCGCTGCTGCAAGGCCAAGAGTGTGCCGAGCCAGGCCGCGAGCGCCGGCCCGTCCGATAGTCCGGAGAGGGCGAGCGTCGGGGTGAGCGGCAGGGCCAATACCAGCAGCCAGACCGGCACCAGCAGGCCGGGCCGCTGCCACAATCTGACTGCGAGGAAGGCGGCGAGCGGCGCCAGCAAGCTGCTCCCCAAGAGGCTGGCCCACTGCACCGCGCGGGCCGGCTCGTCCACCGCGAGATTGATCAGTCGCGCCAGCCAGATAAAGGCGGGGTAGCCCGGAAAGTGGGGGGAGAACTCCAGCACGCTAAAGCGAGTCACCCCGTGGGCGAAGTTCAGGGCATCGTCGGAATCGAGCGCCACGGGGAAGGTCAGTAGCCAGCCAAGCCAGGCCAGTTGCAGCAGGGCAAGCAGCCACATGGTGATTGAGCTGGTGGAAGCCCAACGCCGATACGTTGCCTTCCCCCTCATCCCCAGCCCTTCTCCCGCAAGGGGAGAAGGGGGCAAACCGGCGTCCGGGTGCATCTATCGGCAGGCCGTGCGTAGGGTGGGGAGAGTGCAGCGAAACCCACCGTTTGTCACAACGAATTGGCGCAATGATGGGCTGGTGGCCATCAAAGCGGTGCCAGCACGGCCATCAGCGCTTTTTCGGCCTCGGTGAAAGCGGCGGCGTCGGCGGGCTTGGCTCCCACCCCGAACACCCCAGGGTTGCCGATGGCATCCAGCACCTTGGCCAGCGCCTGTTCGGCGGCTTTGCGATCCCCTTCATCGAGGGAGGGGAGGATCAAATCGAGGAAGCGCTTGCTCTTGACCACCAGAACCTTGGCGGTCTGGTAGTCGCCAAGGTTCTGGCTGGCCCCCTCGAGGCGGCGCTCGATCTCCGCCTTGTAGGCCCGGTTGAGCAGGGCGGCGGTGGCTGCGGCGTCTTTGGCCTTGATGGCGGCTGCCAGCGGTGCTTGCAGCTCGACCTTGTGGTGCTGTTCCAGATAGGTCAGCTCCTCGGCAATCTCGCTCAAGGTGGCGCTGGCTTCCTTGCCGTCAGTGGCTGCGCCCAGCAGTGCCTCGCGGGCATCGATCAGCGGCTCCTTGCCGGCGGCGGCGTAGGAGTAAGCCTGCGCCTGCCCGCAGAGGGTCAGCAGCAGGGTGAGGGCGAGTAAACCCGGGCGTATGGTCATCCTGTTCTCCTTACTTATGCCAAGAGGTTATGCCCATGGCGCGGCACTCAGGCCACGCTCTGGGTTTCGATCACGGTGTTTTCGTTGCGATGATTGAAGATGGCGTGGCGTCTGTCCACCCCGTCGATCACCATGTCGGCGGCCATCATCCCCATCTCCATGGCGGTGTCGGTGAAGATGTAGCGGAATGTCCCCTGACGGCCGGTCATGATGAGGTTGGTGATGGGCATCAGCGCCTTGATGGCTTCGTTGCGACGGGCCTGATAGCCGAGATCCATCAGCGGATAGGCGTACTCGCTACGTGCTTCAAAAGTCTCATCGCCGAGCGTCTGGGTATCGACGCCGAGGCTGTCGAGATCGGCGGTGACCCGACCGCGCAGATCAGAGAGCGGTGCCTGCCAGGTGGCATCCCCTGGATTGCAGGGGATTTCCAGCATCACGGATGTTTGCCCCTGAGGCGCCATAAAGGGGCTGCGCCGGCGCGGCTCCTGCAAGCGGGTGGCCAGAATATGGGGGTCGGAGAGGTACTGCCAGGTGTTGTCCGACAGGTTCTCCTGTTTGAGGGGCATATTGACGAAGCGAAGCGACCGGTAGTGGAGATCGCACGGCAAGCCCAGGTGCTGGCAGGTGAGCGGCAGCGGTAGGGTGGAGATCACCTGATCAAAGCGCTCGCTCTGCTCCACGTCATCTTGTTTCCAATACACCCGTTCAATGCGGCCATCGGTCTGCTCAAGGCGGGTGATGGTGGCGCCGGTCTTGAGTGTGACGCCCTCTGTCACCAGCCGCTCCCCCAGGGTGGTGAAGATCTGGCCAAAGCCATACTTTGGATAACGATATTTGCGGGCATAGGTGCGCACCGACATGCTGCCGTTGCGCCTTGGCAACAGGCGGCGCGCCACGTCTTTGAGATCGATCAGGCTGATGCGCTGGCCAGCCCAGTCGGCGGAGAGCTTGTCCGGGTTGATGCCCCACAACTTGCCGGTGTAGCCCTCGAAGAACTGGCGGTAGAGGGTGCGACCAAAGTGGCTCTGGATCCACTCGGCAAAGCTCGCCTTGGCAAAATCGGTGGGCTTCCTGGCAAAGGGCAACAGCAGCAGATCCTTCACCGCACCGGCCATGAGTGCCAGCGGCGCCGTCTTGAGCAGGTTGGGCAGGTTCAAGGGGTAGTCATAGGTACGCCCGCCAAAGCGGATCACGCTCTTGCGCTCGGCGTGGAGCAGATCGTCCCCCATCAGCTCGTCGATAAAGGCGAGCAGCTCGGGGTTCTTGGTGATGAAGCGGTGGCCGCCGTAGTCGAAGCGATACTCGCCGTCGCGCCCCTTGAAGGTCTGGGTGGCGCACATGCCGCCGACGACCGGCTCCTGCTCGAACAGGGTGACCGCAAAACCGGCCTGGCGCAGGCGCCAGGCGGCCATCAGACCGGCAGGGCCGGCGCCCAGCACAGCAATGTGCTTCTTGTTGTTGTCGTTCATGAGTGTTCCGAAACGGCGTGATAGCTGGGGGAGCGCGCCTGTGCGCGGCTCCCGAACAGAGTGTGATCCCCGGGCTCAGCCCCTGGTCGGGGCGGCGCTCCCTTGGGGGCGATAGCTGCGATGCCAGAGGGTGACAAAGATGATGAGGTAGCTTGCCCAGGTCAGCAACTGCAGGCCCGCCGGTGAGGCGTTGTAGCCAAACAGGGCGCGCAGGAAGGTGCCGAATACCCCCTTATCGTCGAGGATGTGGCTGATGTTGAAGACAGGCGTGGTCCAGAAAGTGATGACGTCCGCTGCCTGCAACATGTTGACGGCGGACGAGAGCAAGCCTGCTGCGATGATGATGATGAGCAGGCCGGTCCAGCGGAAGAAGGGGGCCAGCGCCACCTTGCGGGTGGATCGCAGCAGCCCCCACACCAGCACCACAGAGACCAGCAGCCCCGCCAGCGCCCCCATCAGCCCCTGGTGCAGATCCACCCCTTGCCCGGAGTAAACCAGGGCCGAGAAGAACAGCACGGTTTCAAAGCCTTCGCGCATCACCGCCAGAAAGGCGAGCAGCACCAGACCAAACAGGTTGCCACCGTCGATGGCGGCATCGATGCGCGCCGTCATGGCCCCCACCTGGGATTTGGCCTGTTTTTGCATCCAGATAGCCATATAGGTGAGCACCAGGGTGGCAAAAATCAGGATCCCCGCCATCAGCAAATGGTTGTAGCGCTCGCTCTCGAACTGGCTCACCACCACCTGGAACAGGAAGGCGATGACAAGGGAGGCGACAAGACCCAGCCCCACCCCCAGATAGATGAACTTGTTGTAGCGGCTTGCCCCCAGCTTGGCGAGGTAGGAGAGGCTGATGCCGACCAGCAGGAAGGCTTCCAGCCCCTCGCGCAGGGTAATGAGAAAACTTGCGAACATCAGGATTGAGGCTCCGTATCGGGCGTGAGGGGGAGGGGCTGCAGGGTGAGTTGCAGCCGATTGAGTTGCACTATGGGTGGCTCCGGCAAGCTCGGCTCGGCGGCGCGCACCGCATCATTGACCCACTTGGGGTAGGTGCGGAAATTGAGTCTGATATCGGCCTTGAAGGGCCCCTGGGCATCAGCGGGCAGCGGCCAGACTTCATCGCGCCAGCCATCGGCCGGGATGCGGGTGTCTTCAAGGAGCTTGGCGTAGCGCCAGAACTTGAGCCCCACCGGCTTGCCCTCGGCGTCGCCGAACACTTTTCTGAACAGTCGTGCATCTTCAGGGACGGCGCCATCCACCGGCTGGCCGCTTTCAAGCACCCGCTTGCCGCTGGCGTCGGTAACGGTCAGCTCCAGCCAGAGTTCACGGAAATCGGCGACCCCGGTGGGCAGGGCGTGGCCGGCGCCTGTATTGGCGACTCTCACTACCAGCGCGGGTTGGCCACTCTGGTTTTCAATGCGGGCCGAGAGGGTGGCGCTTGAACGCAGCAGCGCCAGGCTCTCCTGCTCGAGGGTTGCACTCCTCAGCCCCACCAGCTGGTGCTGGGCACCGGTAAAGTTGTGGCGATAGAGCCGCTCTTTCACGGTGCCGTTTTCGGTGGACTGGCCCGCCACCGGCGCGCCGCCATTGCCCGGCTCGGGGTTCATATGGCAGTCGATGCAGGTGCGCCGTTTGGCGGGATCTTCGGCTTTGGCGAAGCTGGATTTTTCCCACTCGTCCCAGGTGTTGACGATATTGGCGCCGGTGCCCGGGGCGAACTCGTTGTGGCACGATTTGCACAGGGCCGCGTCCCGGTAGAAATCCTTCTGGTAGGAGGCCTTGTGCATGGCGGGACGGGCGTTGATCTGCCGCTCCGCCAGCCAGTGCTGGAGGCTGCCTCCCGGGGCATCCTCGAACACATAGCTCTCGCGGTCTTTCAAATTGACCGTAAAGGCGCTGTTGCCGCCGGCATCCTCGAGCTTGGTGATGCGATGACAGAGCACGCAGCCTGTGCCTTCTTCCACCACGGGCTCGCCTTTCTGGTGGGCCGCAATGAGCGAAGCGCCGCCCTGCTCGAACATGTGGGAGCCCTTGGGCAGATCAGTCTGGCCGTTCATCACCTGCTGGGGCATGTGACAGCCCTGGCACCACTGGCCGAAGGCTTCGCCCTCGGTTTCGCGGGCCAGTGCCTGCACCACCTTGTAGTAGGGGTGGGAGTTGCCCATCAGCCGGTGGTTGCTCTCGCTCCAGTCCTTGAACGCCTGTTGGTGGCAGTTCTGGCAGGAGGCGGAGTTGAGCCACTCTTTCGGGTGGGTGGTCGGCGCCTTGGCAGGATCCCTGCGCGGGGCATCGAGCCGCAGCCAGTTGGCCAGATAGGGGAGGTTGCCGTCACTGGTCACGAAGGCGTGCAGATCCTCCATCATCGCCTGCACCTCGGGCTGGGGCCTCGCGGGGTCGACCGCTTCGGCCCCATCGCGGGTGTCATGACCCATGCCGCCCTGGGTCTGCTGGGTCATGCGCAGGTATTCGCCGATAAAGTCCCCCGCCACCATGTTGGCGAGGTTGGCGTGGCCGTTGATGGCGTTGTCACCGCTCTGCTGGCGATGGGCCGCCATCAGATAGCGGTTGGTGAAGTTGAACCCGTCCAGATGGCAGGAGTTGCAGCTCATCCAGTTGTCCCCCGCCATGGGGAAGCGACTGTTGGCGGCAGTATTACCCAGGTTGAACAATCGTTCACCGCGCTTGAGGGCTTTGGGGCGGGGATCGGTCTCTACCAGCTTGGCGAAGTGGGGCACATCGACGGTGACCCGGGCAAACGGGCCGCTGCCGCCGCTATTGAGACGGGTGAGATCCTGCCCCATGACGTTGTGGACCAGGATGTGGTCGCCATCGATCAGCAGATCGCGCGGATTCTGGCCCGGCAGGTGACGCAAGAGCTGGGTCGCCTTGGCGCCCCCCTGAAACTTCTTGCGGCGGTGGCGGTTGCTGTTCTGCTTGCCGCTGCGCGACAGGTCGAACACCAGCAAGTCTTCGGAACCCGCCAGGGTCAGGTAGACCCGCTTGCCATCGGCGGCGAAGCGCGCCGCGAACGGGTTGGAGACGATCTGGCTGCGGTTGCCGACACTGGGCAGGTTGATCTGCAAGAAGAGCTGTTTTCTTTCATCGACCCGCTCCTTCTCTTCATCGAGATCGATGATGGAGACCGCCGGGAAGACGGTGCTCTGAAACTGGAAGGGGTGGTCGAAGCTCCAGAGCACATGGGGCAGCCAGGCTTCGCTGCCATCGGGGGAGAGGGCGATGCCGTCCAGCAGGCGCGGCAAGCCCTGGGAGTCGCTCGGGGTATCGCTGTGGGTTTCCGCCAGGGTGATGAGCTTGGGCTTGGGGAGGGTAGCGCCCTTCTCAAGTTTGGCGAGATCATAGATGGCGAGCTGGCCTGTCATGGCGTGGGTGAGCAGCAGGCGATCGTCGTTGGTCAATGCCAGCCCGCGGGGAGTCTCGGCGGTTTTTGCATCCAGCTGGAGGTTGCCCGCCCTGTCATAAGCCTGAAGGCGCCCTCCCTCGAACAGCGTGACCCAGAACCACTGACGCTTGGGATCGAAGATAACGCCATAGGGTCTATGGCCGGTGGGGATCGCCTTGTCCAGGGTGAGATCATCCTCCAAGAGCAGCAGGCGATCGCCGCTGTAATCGGTGACCAGCAGGGTGCCGTCGTCTGCGCGGGCCAGCTGGCGCAGATCGCCTCCCAGCTGCACCTCCTTGAGCCGCTTGCCGCTATCACGCTCAAGCAGGGTGACGGAGCCGGCACTCTGGTTGGCGGTGACGAGGCGCGGGGCGCTCCCCTCGTCATAGGCAATCATGGCGGC
Organism: Aeromonas sp. PS2Canimalfood6; assembly: GCF_048276795.1. Classification (NCBI taxonomy): domain Bacteria; kingdom Pseudomonadati; phylum Pseudomonadota; class Gammaproteobacteria; order Aeromonadales; family Aeromonadaceae; genus Aeromonas; species Aeromonas sp. PS2Canimalfood6. The sequence goes on along the minus strand of NZ_JBLUXC010000014.1, from coordinate 10,607 downwards.
GCCCATCTCCTGGGCCGAGGCGGTCCCCAGCAACAGGGCGGCGAACATCAGGGATAACAACAACTTCAACATAAGATCAGGTGCGCCATGTCAAGATGGTCCAGCGCCAGGCGTGGCGCAGCACCAGAGGAGTCAACGCGAGCGCGCTCAGCCAGTGGGCCCAGCTGGCAAGGTTGCCCATGCCATCGCCCGGGGTGCCGTGCAGCACCAACAGCAACCCGCTGGCGAGGCACACCAGCAGCAAGGCTTCGATGATGCGCCCCGTGGTGCGCAGGAAAGGCTTGCGGCTCTTGCGCAGCAGGCTGCGATGGGAGAGCCAGAAGGCGCCAAACAGCAAGGGGAACAGGGTGAGCGAGAGGGCGACGTGCAAAAACAGGTTCCAGCGCGCCAGGGACCAGGTCGGCGTCAGGGGTTCCCACAGCAGCAGACCGGAGAAAAACATCAGATAAAGGGCACCCTCGGCCGCCTGATGGTGATAGGCCAGCCACTGCCAGCAGTGTCGTGGTGAGAGGGAAAGACTCGTCATGGGTGCTCCAGCTCCCGGGCGGTTCAGCCCGGGGCGAGCAAGTTTACAATGCAGTAAGGGTAATGAAAAGAGTTATCAATTCGGCTCTTGATGAATAGACCCTGAATGGCGCCGGGCCCTATTTGTGCTCCGCCAGCCGCTCGGTCACCGCATAGATAAGTGCCGCGGTGGAGAAGGCGAGGAAGACGATGACCGACCACTTCATCTCGATCTCGTTGCCGGTGCCGTCGTCGAGGAAGGCTTTGAGCACCTCGATGCCGGCGATGGTCACCAGGGAGTTGATGACGATGAGCTTGAGGGACGCGAAGTTGATCTTGCTGAGCCAGTTGTCGCCGAGGGCCGCTCGCTGCTCCGGGGTCTTGATGAACTGCACGTAGCCGCAGATGGCCACGAGGATCAGCATCTGGGCCACCAGCACGAAGTCCACCAGGGTGAGTACCCCCGTGATGAGATCCAGATAGTGGATGTCGATGATGTCGCGGCACAGCACATAGAGCTGCATGGCGAACTTCACCATCAGGAGGGCGACACAGATAAGGATGCAGACATAGAAGGGGAACATCATCAACCGGCTGCCGTTGAGCATGACGTTGAAGCGGCGCATGGGAAACTCCATCGAAAAGGAAGGCAGCCAGAATATCCGGAAAGAAAGGAGCGGGAAAGCGCCTTGGCGCCTCCCGCCCGGCCTAGAGGGGGAAGGTGGGAAGACCCTGGAACAACTGTTGCAACCCCTCGCCCCAGGCCTTTCGCAGCGCCACGAAGTGGGGGTTCTGTTCGGTGATGCGGTGCAGGTGTGCCGCCGAGAAGCTTCCCTCGGCATAAACCAGGGCATCCAGGGGCAAGCCCACCGACAGATTGCTGCGCAGGGTCGAGTCGATGGAGATGAGGGCGCACTGCAATGCGGTCTGAAGCGGCGTCTCATGGTGGATGATGCGATCGATGATGGGTTTGCCGTACTTGCTCTCACCAATCTGGAAGTAGGGGGTGTCGGCGCTCGCCTCGATGAAGTTGCCCTCCGGGTAGATATGGAACAGGCGGTGGCGCTCCCCCCGGATCTGCCCCCCCAGCAGGATGTTGCAGCCGAAGTTGATATGGCCCTGCTGCTGACCCCCATCCCGGCTGATGACGGTGCGTATGGTCTGGCCGATGAGGGCGGCAGCCTCGTAGAGGCTGGGGAGGGCAAGGAGCTCCTGCCCCTCCGTCAGCAGGCTGATGACGCTCTGGGTGGTGGCCAGATTGCCGGCGCTTTGCAGCACTATCACCCTGTCCTCCCGGGTGAAGAGGTGCAATTTGCGGAAGGTGGCGATGTGATCCACCCCCGCATTGGTGCGCGAATCGGACGCAAACACCATGCCGTCTTGCAGGCACATGGCGACGCAATAGGTCATGACCGCACTCCCGCCAGGACTCTCCCGGACTTCATTGCTGCTGTCCATCCAGGCGGGTCACCTGCGCCTGGCTCTGCAACTGTTCGCACCCGCCGCCATAGCGCACGCCGCGCACCGGACAGGCATCCAGATAATCCATGCCGACTGCGAGCTTGAGGTGCTCGCTGGTGGAGCTGGTGAGGTTGGTGACGTCGAACGTGTGCCAGCGCTCCTCGATCCACACCTCGGCCCAGGCGTGCATCGCCACGTGGCTGTTGTCCTGGCTGTAGAGGTAACCGCTCACGTACCGGGCCGGCAGGCCGGCGTGGCGGCAGCAGGTCAGGAAGACATGGGTGTGGTCCTGACAGACGCCGCTGCCCGAAGCAAGTGCCTCGTCGGCGCTGAAGGTGGCATCCGTGCTGCCGGGCTGATAGGGCATCAGCACCAGGATGCGTGCCATCAGGCTCTGCAAGTCGGCCAGGGTCGGCTCCTCTGGCAGGCAGGCCTTCGCGAGATCCTGCAGGGCCGGGGTCGGGCGGGTGAGGGGGGTGGGCCTCAGGTAGCTCAGGGGAGAGATGAGGGAGGACTCCTCATCTTCCGGGGCGTCGTCGCAGATCTCCACCTCCCCGTGGGCGCGGATCAGGATCCCCTCGTGGGGGGACTCCAGGCTCAGCACGTGCAGTATGTTGCCGTAACCGTCCGTGGTGCAGGTGGCCTCCCCCGGCAGCTCCAGCTCCCAGGAGAGGATCTGCTGGCGGGCCGTGCTGTGGGGGGTCAGGCGCAGGTACTGGGTACTACGGCGCACCACGTCGGCATAGTGGTAGCGGGTCTGGTGATCGATGATGAGTCTCATAATACCTCCAGGTAGGCGGCGTGGATGCTCTGGCCGATGGCGCCGATGTCGCTGAGGAAATCACTCAGGTACGCCTGCATGCCGAGGGCAAAGACATCGTCGATGGCGCCATAGGTCAGATGGGCGTTGAGTATGGTGGTGAGACGCCGGGGCGTCTGACCGGCGTTGCCCTCGATCTGGGCCAGGATCAGCTCCATCTCGTCGAGGCAGGCCCGCAGGGAGCGTGGCACTTCATTGCGCAGGATCAGCAGCTCGGCGATGGAGGCATGGGAGAGCGTCTTGTAGAGGGTCTGGTGGGCCTCATAGGCTCCCACCGAGCGCAGCAGGGCGTTCCAGCGGTAGAACTCGCGCACGCTGTCCTCGTCCTCCCGGATCACCTGATACTTCACGGTCAGGATGCGCGCCGTGTTGTCGGCCCGCTCGATGAAGGTACCAAGGCGCAGGAACCAGAGCACGTCACCGCGCATGATGGTGCCATAGGTGGCGCCGCGAAACTGGTGGGAGCGCTCCTTGATCCAGTCGAAGAACTCCTGGGCCTGGCCGCTGGAGAGCCCCGCCTGGCGGCGCCGGCGGATCTCTATCCAGGCGGCGTTGATGCTCTCCCACACCTCACCGGGGATCTTGCCCCGCACGGCGTGGGCGTTGTCCCTGGCCATGCGCAGACAACTGAAGATGCTGCTCGGGTTCTCCTCGTCGAAGCAGAAAAATTGCAGCAGGTTCTCCATGTTCACCTGGCCGTAGCGGGCCAGGAAGGGCTCATGGGTGCCGCTGATGGTGAGAGGCGCCACCAGCTCGCTGTGATCGGCGTCGATGGAGGGCATCAGCGACATGGTCTGGGTGACGTCCAGCATGCGCGCCGTGTTCTCCGCCCGCTCCAGGTGGCGGGACATCCAGTAAAGTTCGCTTGCGGTGCGGCTCAGCATGGGCTGCCCTCCATGACCCAGGTGTCCTTGGTGCCACCACCCTGGGAGGAGTTGACCACCAGGGAGCCTTCGGTGAGGGCGACCCGAGTCAGGCCGCCCGGTACCAGGCGCAGCTCCTGCCCCGTGAGAACGAAGGGGCGCAGATCGATGTGGCGGGGGGCGATACCGGCGTCGACGAAGGTCGGGCAGGTGGAGAGGGAGAGGGTCGGCTGGGCGATGTAGTTGTCCGGCCGCGCCTTGAGCAGCTCGCGAAAACGGGCCAGCTCCTCGCGACTGGCGCAGGGGCCGATAAGCATGCCGTAGCCGCCGGCGCCATGGACCTCCTTGACCACCAGCTCCTCCAGATTGGCCAGCACGTGGGAGAGGGCAGCCGGCTCGCGGCACTGCCAGGTGGGCACGTTGTTGAGAATGGGATCTTCCCCCAGATAGAAGCGGATCATCTCCGGCACATAGGGGTAGATGGACTTGTCATCCGCCACCCCGGTGCCGATGGCATTGGCCAGTACCACGCCGCCGGCGCGGTAGACCGAGAGCAGCCCGGGCACGCCGATGAGGGAGTCCGGGTTGAAGGCGAGGGGATCGAGGAAGTCGTCGTCGATGCGGCGATAGATGACATCCACCCTTTTCAGCCCCGTGGTGGTGCGCATCAGCACCTGGCCATCCTTGACCACCAGATCCGCGCTCTCCACCAGCTCCACCCCCATCTGCTGGGCGAGGAAGCTGTGCTCGAAGTAGGCGCTGTTGAAGCGTCCCGGGGTCATCACCACCACGCAGGGGTTGTCCACAGGGCTGCTCTCGCGCAGGGTCTGCAGCAACAGGGCCGGGTAGCGCTCCACCGGGGCGATGGGCTGGTTGTGAAACAGCTCCGGGAAGAGGCGCATCATCATCTTGCGGTTCTCCAGCATGTAGGAGACCCCGGAGGGGGTGCGCAGGTTGTCCTCCAGCACATAGTACTCACCGTCGTGGTTGCGGATGATGTCGACCCCGGTGATGTGGACATAGGTGTCCCGGTGCAGGTCGACCCCCTGCATGCAGGGCTGGTACTGGGCATTGGTGAGGATCTGGGCGGCCGGGATCACCCCCGCCTTCAGGATGCGCTGATCGTGATAGATGTCGTGCAGAAAGGCGTTGAGGGCGGTGACCCGCTGGCGGATCCCCAGATCCAGGTGTTGCCACTCCCGGGCGGGAATGATGCGGGGAATGCTGTCGAACGGGATGAGGCGCTCGGCGCCGTCCCCGTCTCCGTAGACGTTGAAGGTGATGCCGACCCGGCGAAACAGCAGGTCGGCCTCCTCGCGCTTGCGCTCTATGCTCTTCTCGTCGGTCTGGTGCAGCCACGAGAGGTAGGCGTGGTAATGATCGCGAAACTGGTTGTCGGTGAGCAGCATCTCGTCGTAACAACCGGGTCCGGGGGGCTTGATGGGCAGCATAGGCAACTCCTTGTGACGTCCCTGCGTACATCACAAAGTGCAAGGGCTGTGCCAGCCAATTGAGTCGCTATCGAGGCCAGTGTCAGTAATTTTTCATTCAAAAATCATATGGATGACTTTTATGTCATCACGGGGCAAGGCAGGGCGCACCAGAGTGGTACCCCATAGAGGGTAAGCCTGCGCTATCTTGTGGCAACAGGCCATGAGGGCAAGGGACGGGCGCAGCGGGATGCGGGGGTGGAAGGCGAGCGCCCTTGCCCCGAGGTGGGGCAGGGGGTAAGAAAGAACCCGGCCGATGGCCGGGCTTTCAGGCGCAAGCCTATCCTGGGTGAGGTGTCGGTGGACTGGGTCAGCCGCGTTGGTGCGGGATCCCTGTAGCAAGGCGCATGAAGCGGTCAAATGCACGATCCGGCAACAAGCGGCGCAGGAAGATCATCGGCCTGGCCCCAAAACCAACGGCATAGCGGGTCTTGGGGCGACGGGTCTGGACCGCCTTGGCGATGGTATCCGCGATGAGTTCCGGCGGGGACTGGCGCTGGCGGCTGGCGCGTCCGATCATGGACTCCCCCATGGGGAGGGCCTGGTGACCATAAGGCCCCTCGCCGGAGACCTCGCGCAGTTTTTGCGCGGCAATGTCGGCCCACTCGGTCTTGATGCCACCCGGTTCTACCACTACTACATTGATGCCAAAGGGTTCCACCTCCATGCGAAGGCAATCGCTGATGGCCTCCAGTGCGAACTTGGTTCCGTGGTACCAGGCTCCTAGCGGGGTGTGGATCTTGCCGCCCATGGAGGTGATGTTGACTATGGTGCCAGTCTGTCGGGCGCGCATGTGGGGCAGCACCAGCTGGATGAGGCGAACGGCGCCAAACACATTGACGTCAAACTGGGTGCGACCCTCCTCGAGAGAGACTTCTTCAACCGAGCCGTAGGAGCCATACCCGGCATTGTTGACCAGTACGTCGATCTTGCCGGTTTCGGTGATGATTCTCTCAACTCCTGCCTGCATAGATGCATCCTGGGTCACATCCATGGCGATGACGCGGATCCCCGCGTCTGTCAGGCATTGCATGCGTTCGATGCGCCGCGCTGCGGCATACACGGTGAATCCTAGAGCCTTCAGTTTCATGGCGGTGGCCGCTCCGATACCGGAGGAGGCGCCGGTGACGAGCACAACGTTTGAGTTCATATGGAAGATCCTTGAGCAAAATGAATCGCATGCGAGTCCAGAATCGGCTTGCCTGCGGTATCGATACCATATCCGACCCGTGATGCCATGGTTCTGGCAAACGGCGCCATGACGCCATCGAACTGCGCCATCCCTATTGCTTTCGAGTCAGCCTGTGCGGCGATCACCGTCCTTGACCGCGGCCCTGGCGGCGGCCAGATTGGCCGTGAAGTCGACGGCGCTAAATGCCTCCCGGCTGCCAGCGACGGCGAAGGTGGCCCCGGCGAGCAGCACGCGACGGGATTGATATGGGTGGTCATGAGGCTGACCTCAGTTGAATCGATATGACTGGCGAGTGCTTTCCAGCGTCCGCCCGGTCCAATCCTGGAATGCGCGGTAGAAGGAGTTGGGATCTTCGAAGCCAAGCAGAAAGGCTATCTCCCCTCCAGACAGGGTGGTGTGCTCAAGGTAGTGGCAGGCGAGCCTTCTTCGCGTCTCGCTGACCAGGGCTCGAAAGTTTTCCCCTTCCTCTTCCAGCCGGCGTTGCAGGGTTCTCTTGCTCATGCCCAAGCGACTTGCCGCCACCTCAATGGTGGCCGAGTTGCTTGGCAAGAGCTCGAGCAGAACGGCATGCACCCGCTCCGCCGTGGTGGCGGCAGAGTCCATTTCGCACAACTGGCGACGCAGCTCGGGCTCGAAGGCTTGCCACATCCCCTCGTTGCTCGTGAGAAAGGGGCGCAGCACGTCCACGGCAGAAAACGTAATGCTGGCATGGGTTCCAAGTGTGATGGCGGTGCCGAAGAAGCGCTCGTAGCGCTGCAGTGCCTTTCCAGCAGGGAGCGCAGGCAGTGTCACTCGCACGGCACAGATCGCCTCACGTGTGGCGATCTGTGCCAGTCGGACAAAGAAGGCGAGTTCCACCACCTGCAGGGAGACCGGGACCTCGGTGTGCCCTCCTTGCCAGCGAGGGGAGAGCGTCATCTCTCCCCAGGAGCCTACCGAGATCTCGAGGCTCATGGGGGCAACGAGCGCCTTGTATTTGGCCAGCCGCTGGACAGCCCGCATCAGATCCGGGCTGCACAGGGCGGCAAACAAGGGGGGACTGAAGACTTCGCTGGAAACGGTCTCGATGAGCCGCAAGGGAAACAGGACGTCATTGGCTTCCTGCTCCAGCGCCCGCCAGAAACGGAAATACTCATCGGTGGTCAACCCATGATTCTCGCGCGACAACGTGTCTTCCGGCAGCAGTGCCCTGCGCAAGACATGCCTGGATGGCAGGCCAAGGTCTTTGAGCAGTAGCTGCCATCCGACGTCCAGGGAAAAGTGAGATTTGTGTGCCATGCGTGCGCCTTTGCCGTGCGAGGTGAAGTCAGTGCTAGCGGAATGAGGACCAGTATAGGGGGCAGGGCGAGAGCATTGACATGCAAAAGGCGCCAATGTGGTGGCATTGGATGCCAGAGACAGGCAAAACAAAAAGGCCCGATCTTGCGATCGGGCCTTTGAGGCATGGAATATGGCTCCCTCGACAGGACTTGAACCTGTGACATACGGATTAACAGTCCGCCGTTCTACCGACTGAACTACGAGGGAATTGGCTCCTCCTACTGGACTTGAACCAGTGACATACGGATTAACAGTCCGCCGTTCTACCGACTGAACTAAGGAGGAATTGCCTGTCTCGTCGAGACGCAGCGGATATTAATGATCCCCCGGACGGGTGTCAACCCGCCACTCCACGGAAAAAGGGCTTTTCGGCCCGTTTGCCCAAAACTTGGGCGCTGTGGACTATTTTCAGCACAATCAGCAGCTTGAGATGCCCTGCCTGCGGCCACGGTCGGGCTGGCGATGAAGGTGCCATCGGCCTGGAGGGGGCGAGGCAATGGATAAGCCGATCATGGCGGGAACCGATGAAAATCGGCGATGTCGCCCCTGTCGATGGGCTTGCCTCTGAGGTGTGGGGGATGCGAGGGAGGTGCCGGTTCGCGATGACCAGGGATCTATTAAAGGAATGGCAGGGAAAATCGGCGATATGCGAGCTATCGATGACAATAATGCGGGGTAATGGCCATTTCTTGATCCTGCCCATCGAATTATCTGGCCGGGTCGGGTATGGTTGCCTTCGATACCATCGCCGCGTCGACAGCTCTGCCGGCCCTTGATGATGATCGGGTGCCGGTTCACCCCGGCCTTTGTCTCCCTCTTCTGGTATTACCCTAGACATGCACAATCAAGCTTCCTTACAAGGCGTGAAGCTGGCCATCGCATTGCGCCAATCCTGCATTGACGAACCCTACAGCGTGGCGCGCTTTGGCCGCGACCTCATCGCCGGCATCACGGTCGGCATCATCGCCATTCCCCTTGCCATGGCACTGGCCATCGCCAGTGGGGTGCCGCCCCAGCACGGGCTCTACACCGCCATCATCGCCGGTATCGTGATCGCCGTGACCGGCGGCTCCCGCTTCTCCATCTCGGGGCCCACCGCCGCCTTCGTGGTGATCCTCTACCCGGTGGCCCAGCAGTTCGGGGTGGGGGGGCTTTTGATGGCCACCCTGATCTCGGGCTGCTTCCTGGTGGCCATGGGGATGGCGCGCCTCGGCCGCCTCATCGAATACATTCCGCCCTCGGTGACCCTGGGTTTTACCGGCGGTATCGCCATCGTGATCGCCACCCTGCAGATCAAGGATTTCTTCGGCCTGCAGGTGCCCGAGATGCCGGAAACCTACCTCGGCAAGGTGCAGGCGCTGGCTCATGCCCTGCCCAGCTGGCAGTGGGGGGACACCCTGGTGGGGGTGGCGACCCTGGCGGTGCTGCTGCTCTGGCCTAGGCTGCGTCTGCCGGTCCCCGGCCACCTGCCCGCCGTGCTGGTGGGGGTGGGCCTGGGCTTTGGCCTGCACCAGTTCGGGGTGGACGTGGCCACCATCGGCAGCAAGTTCAGCTATACCTTGGCCGACGGTACCCAGGGCATGGGGATCCCCCCCATCGCGCCGACCCTGGTGATGCCCTGGGCGCTGCCGGGGCCGGACGGGGCACCGGTGGAGTGGAACCTGGCCGCCATCCAGAGACTGCTGCCCGCCGCCTTCTCCATGGCCATGCTGGGGGCCATCGAATCCCTGCTCTGCGCCGTGGTGCTGGACGGCATGACGGGTCGCAAGCACAGCTCCAATGGCGAGCTGCTGGGGCAGGGGCTCGGCAACATACTGGCGCCCTTCTTCGGCGGCATCACGGCGACGGCCGCCATCGCCCGCTCCGCCGCCAACGTGCGGGCCGGGGCCACTTCTCCCATCTCCGGTATCGTCCATGCGCTGGTGGTGCTGGCCGCCATCCTGGTGCTGGCGCCCTGGCTCTCCTGGTTGCCGCTCTCTGCCATGGCCGCCCTGTTGCTGCTGGTGGCCTGGAACATGAGCGAGGCCCACAAGGTGGTGGATCTGGTGCGCCGGGCGCCCAAATCCGATGTACTGGTGCTGCTGGTCTGCCTGTCGCTGACCGTCATCTTCGACATGGTCATCGCCATCACCTTCGGGGTGATCCTGGCCTCTTTGCTGTTCATGCGCGAGATAGCCAAGATGACCAGGCTGCACAACCTGGCGGATCACAAGCGCTATGCCAGCGAGGTGTCCCCCTCGACCCTTGTCTACAAGATCAACGGGCCACTGTTCTTTGCCGCCGCCGAGCGGGTCTTTGACGAGTTGCTTGCCCAGGTGAAGGACCACAAGGAGTTGATCCTGCAAATGGAGGCGGTCTCCATCCTGGATGCTGGCGGTCTCACCGCCTTCCAGCAGTTCGCAAAACGCATGGCCAAGGCGGGGGTCCGTCTCAAGGTGGCTGAATTGCAATTCCAGCCCCTCAAGACCCTGGCGCGGGCCAAGGTGCGTCCGGTGGCGGGAGAGCTGGAGTTCTACGGCTCGCTGGAAGAGGCGATTCGAGGAGAACATTTGCACGAAGCGGTTGAAAATTGATGGAAAGGGATAGGAAATGGCATATTTTTAGTCACTTGGTTCGCTTATTGAGCAAACAGTGGCAAAAGATAAAAAATTGCATTGACCGCCTCGCGCCTATCCCTTACATTACGCCCCGTTCCAGCGCAACGGCGCAGCGAATTCGTGTTGGCTGAACACGTTAAAGCACAGACCAAAATTGGGTGCGGTGTCCGAGTGGCTGCCCACCGACGAAGTCGGCAAGATGCACGCGCAGCGTGCTCCGAAAGCCACTTCAAGCAGTGAAAATTTGGTGAGGTGTCCGAGTGGCTGAAGGAGCACGCCTGGAAAGTGTGTATACGGCAACGTATCGAGGGTTCGAATCCCTCCCTCACCGCCAAATATAACCCGTTGAATTTCAACGGG
>NZ_JBLUXC010000013.1:0-95029 GCF_048276795.1 Aeromonas sp. PS2Canimalfood6 | reverse complement strand
TAACTGCTGCAACTAAAAGTTGCTTTGGTCACTTCATCAGACATTGAAAATCAAAAATTGTTTTTGATGCTCGATGCTGTGAGTGCCCACACAGATTGCTTGATTCAAATTGTTAAAGAGCAACACAGCTTTTGGCTGCTGCGGGAGTGGCATTCTACTCAACCGCCTTCTCGAGTCAAGCCTTATTTTTACAGGCTTTTCGAGGCTATCGACCGGCTTGTTTGCGTTGCCGCTTGCCCTGTCGATGGAGGCGCATTATAGGGAGCGAATTCGTTCTGGCAACCCCTCCCCTGCAATAAAATTGCAAAAATCGGCACTTTTTTAGTTATTCATATCCAGGCACAGCTTTTATACAACCTTATCCACAGAAACAAGTCCTCAACGGCACTATAGCCGCCACACTCCATGACTCATGGCCTACTTATACGACAAATGAAGGATGACATTGCCCTACTCTGGGCTATGCAACAGAACCCCTGTCGTTTAGGCAGAGATAAACGACTTAAATATAGAGACTATTGAAAAATCATCTCTCACTTACAAAACGAGGCAGTAGAGGCAGTAGAGGCAGTAGAGGCAGTAGAGGCAGTAGAGGCAGTAGAGGCAGTAGAGGCAGTAGAGGCAGTAGAGGCAGTAGAGGCAGTATCAGAATCAACTAAAAGAAAAGCCGGGACAAGCCCGGCTTTTTCTTTTATCACTCAGCAGCTGCTTCAGCAGCGGCCGGGCGGTCTACCAGCTCAATGTAAGCCATAGGAGCGTTGTCGCCAGCACGGAAACCGCATTTCAGAATGCGAGTATAACCGCCGGCGCGCTCCAGGTAGCGCGGGCCCAGTTCATTGAACAGCTTAGCCACGATCGCGTTATCGCGAGTACGGGCAAATGCCAGGCGACGATTAGCAACGCTATCAGTCTTGGCAAGGGTGATCAGCGGTTCAACTACACGACGCAGCTCTTTTGCCTTAGGCAGAGTCGTCTTGATGATCTCATGACGAACCAGGGAGCTGGCCATGTTGCGGAACATAGCCTGACGATGGCTGCTGTTCCGGTTCAGTTGACGACCACTCAAACGATGGCGCATGACCTTATCCTTCTAACTAAATCTGTGAAACCCGTAATCTGGATTACTCGTCAGCGATGCTGGCGGGCGGCCAGTTCTCAAGGCGCATGCCAAGAGACAGACCACGGGAGGCCAACACGTCCTTGATCTCAGTCAGGGACTTCTTACCGAGGTTAGGAGTCTTAAGCAACTCAACTTCGGTACGCTGTACCAGATCACCAATATAGTGGATAGCTTCTGCCTTCAGACAGTTCGCTGAACGAACTGTCAGCTCCAAATCATCGACAGGACGCAGCAGAATCGGATCAAACTCGGGTTTCTCTTCTTTCTTCTCGGGCACGCTGACATCGCGCAGATCCACGAAGGCTTCCAGTTGCTCTGCCAGAATAGTGGCGGAACGACGGATGGCTTCTTCCGGATCCAGAGTACCATTGGTCTCCATGTCGATAACCAGCTTGTCCAAGTCGGTGCGCTGTTCCACACGTGCCGCCTCGACATTGTAGGCGATGCGAACGATGGGGCTGAACGCGGAGTCCAGCAGCAGGCGACCGATGGGACGCTCTTCATCATCGTTGTGAACACGAGCAGAAGCAGGCACATAACCACGACCGCGCTGAACTTTCAGGCGCATGCTGATCTCAGCATTTGCACCAGTCAGGTGGCAGATTACGTGCTCCGGGTTTACGATCTCGACTTCATCACCGTGAGTGATATCACCAGCGGTAACGGGGCCTGTTCCAGACTTGGTCAGGGACAGAGTTACCTCGTCCTTGCCTTCCAGCTTCACAGCGATACCTTTCAGGTTGAGCAGGATTTCAAGAATGTCTTCCTGTACACCTTCTTTGCTGCTGTACTCGTGCAGTACTCCGTCGATCTCGACTTCAGTAACCGCACAACCGGGCATAGATGACAGCAAAATACGACGCAGGGCATTGCCCAGCGTGTGGCCAAAGCCACGCTCAAGCGGCTCGAGAGTCACTTTCGCGTGAGTCGGGCTAACTTGCTCGATGTCAACTAGCCGCGGTTTAAGAAAATCTGTTACAGAACCCAGCATTGTGTCCTCTCTTTAGAAGCTAGCTTTACTTGGAGTAAAGCTCGACGATCAGCTGTTCGTTAATGTCGGCAGACAGGTCGGAACGCTCCGGCAGGCGCTTGAAGGCACCTTCCATCTTAGCAGCGTCAACCTCTACCCAAGTCGGCTTCTCGCGCTGACCAGCAACTTCCAGGGAAGCTTTGATACGCGCTTGCTTCTTAGCCTTCTCGCGAACGCAGATCACGTCCTCAGGGGATACCTGGAAAGAAGGAACATTCACAACGCGGCCGTTTACCATGATGGCTTTGTGGCTCACCAGCTGACGAGATTCAGCACGAGTGGCGCCGAAGCCCATGCGGTAGACGACGTTGTCCAGACGACCTTCCAGCAGCTGCAACAGGTTTTCACCGGTGTTACCCTTTTGACGGGCAGCGTCGCGGTAGTAGTTGCGGAACTGTTTTTCCAATACGCCGTAGATACGACGTACTTTTTGTTTCTCGCGCAGTTGCACACCGTAGTCGGACAGACGCGCTTTACGCGCACCGTGTTGACCAGGAACGGTGTCAATCTTGCACTTAGAATCAATCGCACGAACACCAGACTTCAGGAAGAGGTCGGTGCCCTCACGACGGCTAAGCTTAAGCTTAGGACCGATATATCTTGCCATCTTCTTTCTCCAACAATCCTAGACCAAGTAGCTACAGCGTTACACGCGGCGCTTCTTGGGAGGACGACAACCGTTGTGCGGGATCGGAGTCACATCAGTAATGTTAGTGATGCGGAAACCAGCCGCGTTCAGAGCGCGGATGGAAGACTCACGACCGGGACCCGGACCTTTGACCATGACTTCCAGGTTCTTCACGCCGTATTCTTTGGCGATCTCACCAGCACGCTCAGCAGCTACCTGGGCAGCAAACGGAGTGGACTTACGGGAACCACGGAAACCGGAACCACCAGAGGTAGCCCAAGACAGAGCATTGCCCTGACGGTCAGTAATGGTCACGATTGTGTTGTTGAAAGATGCATGAACGTGCGCAATACCGTCGCTCACTTGCTTTTTAACGCGCTTGCGAGCACGAGTCGGAGTTTTAGCCATTTTCTACCTTCCCGTTACTTCTTGATAGCCTTGCGCGGACCCTTACGGGTACGAGCGTTGGTCTTGGTACGTTGACCACGAACAGGCAGGCTACGACGGTGACGCAAACCACGGTAGCAACCCAGATCCATCAATCGCTTGATGTTCATGGAAATCTGACGACGCAGGTCACCTTCGACGGTGAATTTACCTACTTGTTCACGCAGATTCTCGATCTGAGCTTCGTCCAGGTCTTTAATTTTCACATTCTCAGCGATACCGGCTGCGGCACAGATGGCCTTGGAGCGGGTACGACCGACGCCATAAATAGCAGTCAGTGCAATGACTGCATGTTTATGGTCAGGAATGTTAATGCCAGCGATACGGGCCACTATTCACTCCTACATATAGTAGATAACGACCACCACAAAGCCCGTGAGCGGATACGTGGCGGTCAACCAATACACAACAAAAGTTGGCTGGCTATATTAGCCAGCACAACTATTTGTTGCAAGTACTAACCGTAAAAAATTAGCCTTGGCGCTGTTTATGCTTTGGCTCGCTGCAAATCACACGCACCACACCGTGACGCTTGATGATTTTGCAGTTACGGCAGATTGCCTTAACGGAAGCACGAACTTTCATTGCTTAACTCCGTAACTACGCCGACCTTTAGCGGCCGTAGCCCTTCAGGTTGGCCTTCCTCAGGACGTCGCCATATTGATGAGACATCATATGGGTCTGAACCTGAGCCATGAAGTCCATGATAACTACCACGATAATCAGCAGCGAGGTGCCACCGAAGTAGAACTGTACGTTCCAGGCAGTCATCAGGAACTGGGGTACCAGACAGATAAAGGTAATATAGAGCGCACCTGCCAATGTCAGGCGAGTCATAACCTTATCGATGTAACGTGCTGTCTGCTCGCCCGGGCGGATCCCCGGGATAAAGGCTCCACTCTTCTTCAGGTTATCTGCTGTCTCGCGGGGGTTGAACACCAGCGCGGTATAGAAGAAGCAGAAGAAGATAATGGCTGCTGCATAGAGCATCTCGTACAAGGGCTGACCCGGCTGCAGGACCATAGAGACCTGTTGCAGAATGTCAGCGATCTTGCCCTCGCCCTGACCAAACCAGGAGGTAATGGTACCCGGGAAGAGGATGATGCTGGATGCGAAAATCGCAGGAATCACACCGGCCATATTCACTTTCAACGGCAGGTGTGTGCTTTGCGCAGCGAATACCTGGCGGCCTTGTTGACGCTTGGCATAGTTAACGACGATACGACGCTGACCACGCTCCACGAACACCACAAAGTAAGTCACAGCGAAAACAATCAAGCCCAGCAACAACAACAGCAGGATGTGCAATTCCCCTTGACGTGCCTGTTCGGCCGTAGCGCCAATGGCATGAGGCAGACCGGCGACGATACCTGTGAAGATAATCAACGAGATACCATTACCAATCCCACGCTCGGTAATCTGTTCACCCAACCACATCAAGAACATGGTACCGGTGACCAGACTCACAACGGCTGTGAAATAGAAGCCCAAACCCGGATGAGTCACGAGTCCTTGCATCATATTCGGCAGACCTGTTGCAATACCAATGGCCTGGAACGTTCCCAAAACCAGCGTGCCCCAACGGGTATATTGGCTAATCTTGCGACGGCCGGATTCACCTTCTTTCTTGAGTTCAGCAAGAGCAGGGTGAACCACAGTCAGCAGCTGGATAATAATCGACGCCGAAATGTACGGCATGATCCCCAGTGCAAGAATAGAAGCACGCGAGAGTGCACCACCACTGAACATGTTGAACATCTCAATGATGGTGCCCTTCTGTTGTTGGAACAACTCGGCCAGTACGGCGGCGTCAATACCAGGGATCGGCACATAAGAGCCTGCACGGAACACGATAATTGCCCCGAGAACGAAGAGCAGACGGCTCTTCAGTTCGCTCAGACCACCTTGTGCTTTAACATCCAATCCTGGTTTCTTAGCCATTGTACTGATTATTCCTCGATTTTACCGCCAGCGGCCTCGATGGCTGCACGTGCACCCTTGGTGACGGACAGACCACGAACGGTCACAGCACGGTCAATGTTGCCAGACAGAACAACTTTAGCGAACACGATGTTTTTGGTAATAACACCGGCTTGCTTCAGAGTGCTCACGTCGACCACATCACCTTCTACCAGGGCGATTTCGTTCAGGCGCACTTCGGCAGAAACCAAAGATTTGCGAGAGAAGAAACCGAACTTCGGCAGACGGATTTTCAAAGGCATCTGGCCGCCTTCGAAACCGTTGCGGACCTTGCCGCCACCGGAACGAGAGGTCTGACCTTTAACACCACGACCACCGGTCTTGCCCAGACCAGAACCGATACCACGGCCCGGACGGTGCTTGACGCGCTTGGAGCCAGCGGCCGGAGACAGAGTATTCAGACGCATGCTTAGCCCTCCACCTTAACCATGTAATAAACCTGGTTGATCATGCCGCGTACGCAGGGAGTATCTTCCAGCTCAACGGTGTGACCAATGCGACGCAGACCCAGACCACGCAGAGTCGCCTTGTGCTTTGGCAGACGGCCGATAGAGCTGCGAGTTTGAGTTACTTTTACAGTGTTAGCCATGTCGCATTACCCCAGAATTTCTTCAACGCGCAGACCACGCTTGGCCGCGATCTGTTCCGGTGATTGACCGTGAACCAGAGCGTCGACAGTTGCGCGAACAACGTTGATTGGGTTGGTGGAACCGTAGGTCTTGGCCAGCACGTTGTGGATACCAGCAACTTCCAGTACGGCACGCATGGCGCCGCCTGCAATGATACCAGTACCTTGGGAGGCCGGCTTCATGAACACGGTGGAACCAGAGTGAACGCCACGCACCGGGTGGTGCAGGGTGCCGTTGTTCAGCTCAACCTTGTTCAGGTTACGCTTAGCCTGTTCCATCGCCTTTTGAATGGCGGCCGGAACTTCACGTGCCTTACCGTAACCGTAACCTACACGGCCGTTACCATCACCCACCACGGTCAACGCGGTGAAGGACATGATACGACCACCTTTAACAGTTTTCGAAACACGGTTTACTGCAATGAGCTTTTCTTGCAGTTCGCCGGCTTGAGATTCGACTTTAGCCATCTTCGACTCCTAGCTTAGAACTGAAGACCAGCGTCACGAGCAGCGGCAGCCAGAGCGGCTACACGACCGTGATACTTGAAACCGGAACGATCGAAAGATACGTTCTGAACGCCTTTGGCAATAGCACGCTCAGCGATAGCCTTACCTACAGCGGTAGCAGCATCTGCGTTACCGGTGTATTTCAGAGCTTCACTGATGGCTTTCTCTACTGTGGAAGCAGAGGCCAGAACTTCGGAACCGTTGGCTGCAATAACCTGCGCATAGATATGACGCGGGGTACGGTGAACAACCAGACGGGTAGCTCCCAGTTCCTGCATCTTTTTCCGAGCACGAGTAGCACGACGGAGACGAGCTGCTTTCTTGTCCATAGTGTTACCTTACTTCTTCTTAGCTTCTTTAGTACGCACTTGCTCGTTGGCATAGCGTACACCCTTGCCCTTGTAGGGCTCCGGAGCGCGGTAAGCACGGATATCGGCGGCGACTTGGCCAACCAGCTGCTTGTCCACACCACGCAGAACGATCTCGGTGGCGGACGGACATTCAGCGGTGACACCAGCCGGCAGCGCATGCTCTACCGGGTGAGAGAAGCCCAGTGCCAGCGCAACAGCATTGCCCTTGATGGAGGCTTTGTAACCTACACCAACCAGCTGCAGCTTGCGCTCGAAGCCTTGGGTAACACCGACTACCATGTTATTGACCAATGCACGGGCAGTACCGGCCTGAGCGTCAGCACCAGCGATGCCATCGCGCGGGGCGAACTTCAGTACATTGTCTTCTTTGGTCACTTCTACACCGGCGTGGATGGAACGAACCAGGGAACCCTTGCCACCTTTGATGGACAGTTCTTGGCCGTTCAGAGTCACCTCTACGCCAGCAGGAATAGTGACGGGTGCCTTAGCAACGCGAGACATTTCCGACCTCCTATTAAGCGACGTAGCAGATGATCTCACCACCCATGCTTGCCTTGCGGGCAGCACGGTCGGTCATCACACCTTTAGACGTGGACACGATAGCAACACCGAGACCGCCCATGACTTTCGGCAGATCAGTAGTGCGCTTGTAAATACGCAGGCCGGGACGGCTCACGCGTTGGATCAGTTCTACAACCGGCTTGCCCTGGAAATACTTCAGTTCGATTTCCAGTTCCGGTTTCACGTCACCAGCTACGTTGTAGCCAGCGATGTAACCTTCTTCTTTCAGCACTTTGGCGATAGCCACTTTCAGCTTGGAAGAAGGCATGGAAACCGCAACTTTGCTCGCCGCCTGACCGTTACGGATGCGGGTCAGCATATCCGCGATCGGATCTTGCATGCTCATAGTCTAACTCCCGAGATTCTTACCAAGAGGCCTTTTTGAGGCCCGGAATTTCGCCCTTCATGGCATGCTCACGCACCTTGATGCGAGAGAGGCCAAACTTCCGCAGGAAACCGTGCGGACGACCAGTGATGTTGCAACGGTTACGCTGGCGGGACGGACTGGAATCACGGGGCAGCTGTTGCAGTTGCAAGACAGCATCCCAACGCGCTTCTTCAGAAGCGTTCATATCAACGATGATAGCTTTCAGCTCGGTACGCTTGGTCGCGAACTTGGCTGCCAGCTTCGCACGCTTTGCTTCACGTGCTTTCATGGATGTTTTAGCCATAACCCTAACCTTACTTGCGGAATGGGAAGTTAAAGGCAGCCAGCAGAGCACGGCCTTCTTCGTCGGTATTCGCGGAAGTGGTGATGGTGATATCCAGACCACGGACGCGATCGACCTTGTCATAGTCGATTTCCGGGAAGATGATTTGCTCACGCACGCCCATGGAGTAGTTACCACGGCCATCGAACGCCTTGGCGTTCAGACCACGGAAGTCACGGATACGCGGTACGGAGATGCAAATCAGCCGTTCCAGGAACTCCCACATACGCTCGCCACGCAGGGTTACTTTACAACCTATCGGGTAGCCTTCACGAATCTTGAAGCCCGCAACAGATTTGCGTGCTTTGGTGATCAGCGGCTTCTGACCGGAAATGGCAGCCATATCGGCAGCAGCATTTTCCAGCAATTTCTTGTCAGAGATCGCTTCACCAACACCCATGTTCAGGGTGATTTTCTCGATCCGAGGGACTTGCATGATAGTCTTGTAACCGAACTGCTTGGACAGTTCATTTACTACATCGGATTTGTAGTAATCATGCAGTTTCGCCATCGTTAAACTCCAATTACTTCACAAGTTCGCCGGTGGATTTGAAGAAACGGACTTTCTTGCCGTCTTCAATCCGGAAACCAACGCGGTCAGCCTTGCCAGTGGCAGAGTTGAACAGCGCGACGTTAGATACATCGATGGGGGCTTCTTTGGTGACGATGCCGCCAGCCTGACCCAGTGCGGGTGCCGGCTTTTGGTGTTTCTTCACCTGGTTGATGCCTTCCACGATTACCTTACCTTTTGCAATCAGGACTTGAGTGACTTTGCCACGCTTGCCCTTGTCTTTGCCGGTAAGAACAATTACTTCGTCTTCGCGACGGATTTTAGCTGCCATCGTTCGACTCCTTACAGTACTTCGGGTGCCAGGGACACAATCTTCATGAACTTCTCGTTACGGAGTTCACGGGTCACCGGGCCAAAAATACGAGTACCGATTGGCTGTTGGTTGTTGTTAAGCAACACAGCCGCATTGTTGTCGAAACGGATGACAGAGCCGTCCGGACGACGAACGCCTTTACGGGTGCGTACGACCACCGCGTTATACACATCACCTTTCTTCACTTTACCGCGAGGAATGGCTTCCTTGATGGAAACCTTGATGATGTCGCCGATGCCGGCATAACGGCGGTGCGAACCACCCAGAACCTTAATACACATTACACTGCGAGCGCCGGAGTTGTCGGCAACACCCAGCATACTTTGCATCTGGATCATCTTAGTGCTCCGCTTTGTTTACTTCTTATCCCTGATGGGATCTGGCTGCCTTCAAAAGGCGCGAAACTATAACACAGCTATTTTTGAAAAGGTAGCCTAAAAAACAAACGGCCCCGATGGGGGGCCGTTTGGGCTAAAAAGTACCGAATTAGGCCTTTTCTACGACAGCAACCAGGGTCCAGGACTTGGTCTTGGACAGCGGGCGGCACTCGCGGATTTCCACGAGATCGCCAGCCTTGCACTCGTTGTTCTCGTCATGCACGTGCAGCTTGGTAGTGCGCTTGATGATCTTACCGTAGATCGGGTGCTTTACCTTGCGCTCGATAGCGACGGTGATGGACTTGTCCATCTTGTCGCTAATTACACGACCTTGCAGAGTACGGATCTTGTCAGTCATTACGCACCTGCCTTCTCAGTCAGTACAGTCTTGATACGTGCGACGTCACGACGCACTTGTTTCAGAGTGTGAGTCTGAGCCAGCTGGCCGGTGGAAGCTTGCATGCGCATGTTGAATTGCTCACGCAGCAGACCCAGCAGCTCCTGGTTCAGTTCTTCGACGCTCTTTTGACGCAGATCTTGGGCTTTCATCACATCACCGTCTTAATTACGAAAGTGGTCTGAACAGACAGCTTAGCTGCGGCCAGGGCAAACGCTTCACGCGCCAGAGCCTCAGGTACACCATCCATCTCGTACAGAACCTTGCCAGGCTGGATCGGGCAAACCCAGTATTCCACGTTACCCTTACCTTTACCCATACGAACTTCGAGGGGCTTTTCGGTGATGGGCTTGTCCGGGAACACACGGATCCAGATCTTGCCTTGACGCTTAACGTGACGGGTCATGGCACGACGGGCTGCTTCGATTTGACGAGCAGTCAGTTGACCACGAGATGTCGCCTTCAGGCCAAAGGTACCGAAGGATACTTCGTTACCGGCATTGGCCAGACCGCGGTTACGACCCTTGTGGGTCTTGCGGAATTTAGTACGCTTAGGTTGCAACATTTACCGAATCTCCTTACTTGGCAGCGCGGCGCTTGTTGTCACGCTTGGGCTTCGCAGGAGCTTGCTCTTGAGCAGCGGCAGCATTGACTGCAGCCAGACCGCCCAGAACTTCGCCCTTGAAGATCCAAACTTTAACGCCGATCACACCGTAAGTGGTGTGGGCTTCAGAAGTTGCGTAGTCGATGTCGGCGCGCAGGGTGTGCAGGGGCACACGACCTTCACGGTACCATTCGGTACGCGCGATTTCAGCACCGCCCAGACGACCGGAAACTTCCACTTTGATGCCCTTGGCACCCAGGCGCATGGCGTTCTGTACGGCGCGCTTCATAGCACGACGGAACATTACGCGACGCTCCAGCTGGGAAGTGATGCTGTCGGCAACCAGTTTGCCATCCAGCTCCGGCTTGCGGACTTCGGAAATGTTGATCTGAGCAGGCACGCCAGCGATTGCGGCTACAGCTTTGCGCAGTTTTTCAACGTCTTCGCCTTTCTTGCCGATCACGACACCCGGACGAGCGGTGTGAATGGTCACACGGATGCTCTTGGCCGGACGCTCGATAGTGATCTTGGACAAGGAAGCGTTTTTCAGCTCCTTGGTCAGGAACTGGCGTACTTGGAAATCGCTGTACAGGTTGTCAGCGAAGTCTTTGGTGTTCGCGAACCAGGTAGAATTCCAAGGCTTGGTAATACCCAGGCGAATGCCATTAGGATGTACTTTCTGACCCATTGCTTATCTCCCAGCCTTAGCGTCGGATACCACTACAGTGATGTGAGCGGTACGCTTGAGGATACGATCCGCGCGACCTTTGGCACGCGGGCGGATGCGCTTCATGGAGGGACCTTCGTCTACCATGATGGTGGCAACACGCAGGGTGTCGATATCGGCACCTTCGTTGTGCTCAGCGTTGGCAATGGCAGATTCCAGCACTTTCTTCACCAGAACAGCAGCCTTTTTCGGACTGAAGGTCAGGATGTTCAGAGCCTTGTCTACGGACAGACCACGTACTTGATCGGCTACCAGACGAGCTTTCTGGGCAGAAGTACGGGCATAACGGTGTTTAGCGATAGCTTCCATCATTTATCCCTTAGCGCTTCTTAGCCTTCTTATCAGCAGCATGGCCGCGATAAGTACGAGTCGGTGCGAATTCACCCAGTTTGTGACCGATCATTTCTTCGGTAACGAAAACCGGAACGTGCTGACGACCATTATGGACAGCGATGGTCAAACCGATCATGTTCGGGATGATCATTGAACGACGGGACCAGGTCTTAACCGGCTTTTTATCCCCGCTTTCCACCGCTTTCTCTACCTTCTTCAGCAAGTGCAGGTCGATAAATGGACCCTTCTTGAGAGAACGTGGCATGGTGATTCCTCTATGTTAACAATTACTTGTTACGACGACGTACGATGTACTTGTCGGTACGCTTGTTCTTACGGGTCTTGAAGCCCTTAGCCTTCTGGCCCCATGGGGACACAGGCTGCATGCCCTTGTTACGACCCTCACCACCACCGTGCGGGTGATCAACCGGGTTCATCGCCATACCGCGAACGGTCGGACGAATACCACGCCAGCGGTTAGCACCGGCTTTACCCAGTTGACGCAGCATGTGCTCGGAGTTACCCACTTCACCGATGGTAGCGCGGCACTCGGCCAGAACTTTACGTACTTCGCCGGAACGCAGACGCAGAGTTACATAGTTACCTTCACGAGCCAGGATCTGGATGAAAGTACCAGCGGAACGAGCCAGCTGGGCACCTTTACCAGGCTTCATCTCAACGGCGTGAACGGTAGAACCGACCGGGATGTTGCGCATCGGCAGGGTGTTACCCACCTTGATGGCAGCATCAGCACCAGAGGCGATTGCATCACCAGCTTTCAGGCCTTTCGGAGCCAGGATGTAACGACGCTCACCGTCTGCATACAGCACCAGGGCGATGTTTGCGGTACGGTTAGGATCGTATTCCAGACGCTCAACTTTGGCCGGAATGCCGTCTTTGTCGCGCTTGAAGTCGATCAGACGGTAGTGTTGCTTGTGACCACCACCGATGTGACGAGTGGTGATACGACCGTTGTTGTTACGGCCACCGGACTTGCTTTTGCTGTCCAGCAGAGCGGCGAAGGGCTTGCCCTTGTACAGCTCTTGGTTGACGATCTTGACGACGTGGCGGCGGCCCGGAGAAGTAGGCTTGCACTTAACGATTGCCATTTTTCAGAACTCCTCTTACTCGGCTGCGCCCATGAAGTCGATGTCCTGACCAGCTTTCAGGGTCACATAAGCCTTTTTCCAATCGGAACGACGGCCTACGCGTGCACCTGCGCGCTTGGTCTTACCCTTCATGTTCAGGGTACGGACGGTCTCAACTTCGACCTCGAACAGTTTCGCAACTGCAGCTTTGACTTCCGCCTTGGTGGCATCAACAGCAACTTTGAACACGATAGTGTTCTGCTTTTCTGCGACCATGGTGCTCTTTTCAGAGATGTGCGGAGCCTTCAGAACTTTCAGCAGACGCTCTTCACGGATCATGCCAGCATCTCCTCGATTTGCTTAACTGCGTCAGCAGTCATCAGAACCTTGTCGAAAGCGATCAGGCTGACCGGGTCGATACCGGCAACGTCACGCACGTCAACTTTGTACAGGTTACGAGCAGCCAGGAACAGGTTCTCATCGACTTCAGCAGTCACGATCAGAACGTCAGTCAGTTCCATTTCTTTCAGCTTGGCGATCAGTTCTTTGGTCTTCGGCGCTTCGATGCCGAACTTCTCAACAACGATCAGGCGCTCTTGACGTACCAGCTCGGACAGGATGCTACGGATAGCGCCGCGGTACATCTTCTTGTTTACTTTCTGGCTGTGATCTTGCGGCTTAGCAGCAAAGGTCACACCACCGGAACGCCAGATGGGCGAACGGATGGAGCCAGCACGGGCACGACCAGTACCCTTCTGACGCCACGGCTTTTTGCCGCCACCAGACACTTCAGAGCGAGTCAGCTGCGCACGAGTACCCTGACGGGCACCAGCGGCATATGCAACGACAACCTGGTGAACCAGAGCTTCGTTGAATTCGCGCCCGAAGGTAGTCTCGGAAACTTCAAGAGCGCTCTTGGCGTCTTTCATTACCAATTCCATTACTATCTCCTCAGACGTTACGCTTTGACGGCAGGTTTGACGATCACGTTGCCGTTGGTTGCACCCGGTACTGCGCCTTTGATGAGCAGCAGGTTGCGTTCAGCGTCAACACGAACCAGTTCCAGGTTCTGAGTCGTTACACGCTCAGCACCCATGTGACCAGCCATCTTCTTGCCCTTGAATACACGGCCCGGGGTCTGGTTTTGACCGATGGAGCCAGGTACACGGTGGGACAGGGAGTTACCGTGGGTCATATCCTGGGTACGGAAGTTCCAGCGCTTAACAGTACCGGCAAAACCTTTACCCTTGGATGTGCCGGTAACGTCTACCAGCTTAACGTCAGCGAGAAGATCTACTTTCAGCTCGCTACCAACAGTGAAAGTTTCACCGTTGTTCAGGCGGAATTCCCACAGACCGCGACCGGCTTCTACACCAGCTTTGGCGAAGTGGCCAGCTTCCGGCTTGGTTACGCGGCTGGCTTTCTTGGCGCCAGTGGTAACCTGAATAGCGTTGTAGCCGTCGGTTTCTACAGATTTGACCTGAGTTACACGGTTAGCTTCAACTTCGATAACAGTCACCGGGATAGAAACGCCATCTTCAGTGAAGATGCGAGTCATACCCACTTTGCGACCTACAAGACCGATTGTCATTGTTATCAACCTCTTTCCGTAATTAACCCAGGCTGATCTGGACGTCTACACCAGCTGCCAGATCCAGACGCATCAGAGCGTCTACGGTCTTGTCAGTCGGCTCAACGATGTCTACCAGACGCTTGTGAGTGCGGATCTCGTACTGATCACGCGCGTCTTTGTTGACGTGCGGGGAGATCAGAACGGTGAAACGCTCTTTGCGAGTCGGCAGCGGGATAGGACCGCGAACCTGCGCGCCAGTGCGCTTAGCAGTTTCAACGATTTCCGCAGTGGATTGATCGATCAGGCGATGATCAAAAGCCTTCAGGCGGATACGGATTCTTTGGTTCTGCATTGACAGAGCTCCAATAGATAAAAGAACATAAATCAACACCGCCCGACCGGGACTACTCCCGCCAGAGGTGTGATTTTTCACGTTTCCTCCCATATCGGGAGGACTGTATGGCTGGCAACTCGTAAACGGGAAGCTCAGCAAGCAGACATATCGTCTGGCTGCCTCATGGGCAAGCGGAGGGGATTATACGGATTTTTTCCACTCACGCAAGTGAAGGCGGACAGATTGTGCGCAATGTTGTGTGGCAGATGGATCTCCAGGCGATCAAATCATCGCCATCGGCGAGACGGTAACGACAATGTTGCAAACAGGCTGATAGACTGCGCCCTCGCCCCAGTTTGCGGAACGCATCCCATGCTCAAGAATCAGAAGAAAGCCTACCAGTACGGGCTCTGTGCCGTCGCCCTCTGGTCCACGGTGGCCAGCGCCTTCAAGATCTCCCTCGCCTACTTTGAACCGGTACAGCTGCTGCTGGTCGCGGCCTGCACCTCGACCCTGACCCTGGGGTGCATCGTGGCCTGTCAGGGCAAACTGCCGCTACTGCTCGACTACATCAAGAGTCGCCCCCTCTACTACCTCGCTCTCGGGGTCCTGAACCCCTTCCTCTATTACCTGCTGCTGTTCAAGGCATATGATCTGCTGCCCGCCCAGCAGGCACAGACTCTCAACTACACCTGGGCCATCACCCTCAGCCTGCTGGCCGTTCCCTTCCTCGGTCAAAAGCTGCGCCGCCGCGATGGCGTCGCCATCGTGCTCGGCTATTTCGGCGCCCTGGTGATCGCCACCAGGGGGGACGTGTTCGGTCTACAGTTCGACAGCCCCCTCGGCGTCACGCTGGCGCTGGTGTCGACCCTGATCTGGGCCGGTTACTGGATCCTCAACACCCGCAATCAGGGGGATCCCGTCGTCAGCCTGCTGCTCGGCTTCCTCATCAGCCTGCCCTTCATCGTCGTGGCGACCTGGTTGCTCTCGGACTTTGCCATGACCGCCTGGCAGGGATGGGCTGGCGCCATCTATGTGGGGCTGTTCGAGATGGGCTTCGGTTTCGTGCTCTGGCTGATGGCCCTGCGCCACGCCACCAACACGGCCCCCATCAGCAACCTCATCTTCATCTCGCCGTTTGCCTCTCTGGTGCTGCTCAACCTGTTGATCGGCGAAACCATTCACCCGGCAACCCCCATCGGGTTGGCTCTCATCGTCGCCGCCCTGCTTATCCAGCAACTCAAATATGGCAAGCGCTACCGCAAGGTGAGCGACCCCCACCCCTGACAGACAAAAGGGCGCATCTCTCGATACGCCCTGCTTTCAATCCATCCACTCTAGCGGCTGGTTCTTGGGTAGCCGGATCTCCACCTGCAAGCCCCCCAGTTCGGAGCGCCCCAACCTGATGGTGCCGTGATGCTGGGAGACTATCTTGGCAACGATGGCCAGCCCCAGCCCGCTGCCGCCACCGGTGCGCGCCACATTACCCTGGGTGAAGGGCTTGAGCACCCGGGAGTAGTCCTCTTCGGCAATCCCCGGGCCATTGTCGGAGAGTCGCAGCCGCACCCAGTGGCCATCATCCCTGAGCTCGGCCTGCAACCGAGTCGCACCATAGCGCAGGGAGTTGCCCGACAGATTGTTGAGGATACGGCGAATGCTGATGGGATGGCAGGCCACACGCACCGCCTCCTCCGGCAGGAGCAGCTCCACTTCCAGTCCCTGATCGGTCTGCATCAGCAACGCATCGTGAATGAGCTGGGTCAGGTCGACGGGCCGGGCATCGAGCCCCTCGTTCGGGCGAATGTAGTCGATGAACTGATCGATGATGCCGTTCGACTCATCGATGTCCGCATTGATGCTCTCCTTGAGGTACTCATCCCCCGAGGACATCATCTCGGTCGCGAGACGAATGCGGGTAAGAGGGGTGCGCAAATCGTGGGATACCCCGGCCATCATCAGGTTGCGCTCCTCGATCAGCCCCTTTATGGAGCTCGACATGTGGTTGAAGGTGCGGGTCAGGCGGCGCACCTCCCGCGAGCCCTGCTCCCCCAGGGCATCGGGAAAGTTGCCGCGCGCCACCGCCACGGCCCCCGCTTCCAGATCCTCCAGCGGTCGCACCAGCTGACGGGCAAAACGCCACGCTGCAAACAGGGTCACCACCAGCAAGACGCTCATATAGAGGATGAGCGGTTCGATGTCGTCATCTTCAATTTCAGTCAGGGGAATGCGCACCCACATCTGGCTGGCCTGGGGAGGCTGGATCCAGATGATGTAGTGATCCTGGATTTCAACTCTGACCCTGGTATCCCCTTTCAATTCGCGGCTGATGCTCTGCTCCAGATAGGGGTAGGGCTTGGAATCATTCAGCCCGTGCTGCTCCGCCTCGCTCTGGGTATAGATGTCGCTGCCAGTGGTCACATAGACCAGCGCCTCGGCATCTTCACTGAGCGCCAGCTGGTTGTTGTCCACCGGAAAGATGAGTTTGACCTGGTTTGCCAGCAGGTGGCTGATCTGCTTGACGGTCGGCGCCAGCAGGTAGTTGTAGAAGGTAACGTAGGAGACGACTTGATAGACCACCAGCACGGCAGCCAGAAACCAGAGCATACGGGAGAACATGCTGCCCACTTTCTTCATGCGTTCTCACCGTCCGGTACGAACACATACCCCAGACCCCAGACGGTCTGCAGATAGCGAGGCTGGGCCGGGTCCTGTTCCAGCAGGCGGCGCAGGCGGGAGACCTGCACATCAATGCTGCGCTCGGTGGCCGTGTACTCGCGACCACGGGCCAGGTTCATCAGCTTGTCACGGGAGAGCGGTTCGCGAGGATGACTCACCAGCACCTTGAGCACGGCGAACTCCCCGCTGGTCAGGGCAACCGGTTCGCCATCACGGCTCAGTTCACGGGTCGCCAGATTGAGCTGGTAGGCCCCGAAACTTACCATCTTCTCCGCCGCGGAAGGGGCGCCGGGCAGCTCCACGGTATGGCGGCGCAGCACGGCGCGGATCCGGGCCAGCAGCTCACGGGGGTTGAACGGCTTGGGCAGATAATCGTCGGCCCCCATCTCCAGACCGACGATGCGATCCACTTCGTCCCCCTTGGCGGTGAGCATCAAGACAGGGATCTGGTTGCCGGCCTCGCGCAGGCGGCGGCAGATGGAGAGGCCGTCTTCCCCCGGCAGCATCAGATCAAGCACCATCAGGCTGAAGTTTTCACGCGTCAGCAGGCGATCGGCCTGCTCCCCGTTGGCGACACCTCGCACTACAAACCCCTGCTCGGTGAGGTAGCGCTCCAGCAAGGAACGCAGTTTCAGATCGTCGTCCACCACCAGGACCTTGTATTGCTGACTCATTGCCACCTCTCTTTTCTGTCTCCCCTCATACTAGAGCCGCCCCCTGCAACCACAAAGCATAAATATGTTACCGGTTATTGCCCTCATTCGGCCCCGTAGCCGGGAAGGATGGATGGCCAGCTCTGCTTTTTGCTCGACAGCGCGGCGACAATGACTAAGATCCCGAGCAACCGGATGCAATTGGCGAGGGAGTGATAACTCCATGAAAACCAAACTCATTACCCGTGAAGGCTACACCAGGCTCCGGCAGGAGCACGACATGCTCTGGCGGGAGGAGAGGCCCGATGTCACCAAAAAAGTGGCCTGGGCGGCGAGCCTGGGTGATCGCAGCGAGAATGCCGATTACCAGTACAACAAGAAACGCCTGCGGGAGATCGACCGCCGGGTTCGCTACCTGCGCAAGTGCCTGGAAGAGCTGACCATAGTCGACTACTCCCCCTCCCAGGAGGGCAAGGTCTTCTTCGGCGCCTGGGTCGAGGTAGAAAACGACGAGGGTGAGACCAAGCGCTTTCGCATCGTCGGCTATGACGAGATCTTCGGCCGCAAGGATTACATCTCCATCGACTCCCCCATGGCCCGTGCCCTGCTCAAGAAAGAGGTGGGCGATGAAGCCTTGGTGCAAACGCCAGTGGGTGACGCCTGCTGGTACGTCAATGAGATCAGCTATCCCAAATAAGCCAGGCCGACCCTGACTGCCAAATCGGCTGACAAGGCCAGGAGAGACCGAGCATGTCCGCCCACCGGGTATGAGAAACGTCATTTCTACCGGGGTGGCATCCCGCTGCCCGACCCCATATAGTGCTCACACCCGGCGCCTTGCGGCGCCAACCGGCCCGCGCGGCAGTGGCCTGGCAGGTATCTAAAGTATCGCCAGGACAGACCCCCCTGTTCGGCGACATAGCCCCACGCTGGCCAGTTAGACAGGACCCGACCAAGAGACCCTCGATGCAAAGCCACGTAATAGAACATCAGATCGCCGGTGAGCTGAATGCCCGCCCGGAACAGGTGCAGGCAGCCGTTCGCCTGCTGGACGAAGGCGCGACCGTTCCCTTCATCGCCCGTTACCGCAAAGAGGTGACCGGCGGTCTGGACGACAGCCAGCTGCGTACCCTGGAGAGCCGCCTCGGCTACCTGCGTGAACTGGCGGATCGCCGCCAGGTGATCCTGCGCTCCATTGAAGAGCAGGGCAAACTGACCCCCGAGCTGGCCCGCGAGCTGAACGATGCCGACAGCAAGACCCGGCTGGAAGACCTCTACCTCCCCTACAAGCCCAAGCGGCGCACCAAGGGGCAGATGGCCATCGAGGCGGGGCTGGAGCCACTGGCGGATTTGCTGCTGGGTGACCCCATGAAGGATCCCGAGCAAGAGGCGGTTCGCTTCCTCAATGCCGAGCAGGGGATCACCGACGGCAAGGCCGCCCTCGACGGTGCCCGTTACATCCTGATGGAGCGCTTCGCCGAGCAGGCCGATCTCCTTGAGAAGTTGCGGGACTACCTGTGGCACAACGCCACCCTGCGTGCCCGCGTGGTGGCCGGCAAGGAGCAGGAAGGGGCCAAATTCAAGGACTACTTCGAACACGACGAACCCCTGCACAAGGCCCCCTCCCACCGGGTGCTGGCCATGTTGCGCGGCCGCAACGAGGGGATCCTCAACCTGGCGCTGGTCACCGGCGAGGATGAGGGTACCAGCCCCTGCGAAGGGATCATTGCCCATCACCTCAGACTCAACCTGCAACACCGCCCGGCCGACAAGTGGCTGCAGGGGGTGGTGAGCTGGACCTGGAAGATCAAGCTCTCCCTGCAGATGGAAACCGAGCTGATCGGCCGTATCCGCGAGTCAGCGGAGGAGGAGGCGATCAAGGTGTTCGCCATGAACCTCAAGGATCTGCTGATGGCGGCACCGGCCGGCATGCGCTGCACCATGGGGCTGGATCCCGGCATCCGCACCGGGGTCAAGGTGGCGGTGGTGGATGCCACCGGCAAGCTGGTCGATCACGCGACCATCTATCCGTTCGAACCCAAACGCCAGGTTGACCAGAGTCTCAAGACCCTGAGCGAGCTGTGCCAGAAGCACAAGGTCGAGCTCATCAGCATCGGCAACGGCACCGCATCCCGGGAAACCGACCGCCTGGTGAGCGATCTGTTCGAGCGCTACCCGGCCGCCAAGGCACAGAAGATAGTAGTGAGTGAAGCGGGGGCATCGGTCTACTCCGCCTCCGAGCTCGCCTCTCAGGAATTCCCGGATCTCGACGTCTCCATTCGCGGCGCCGTCTCCATCGCCCGCCGGTTGCAGGATCCCCTGGCCGAGCTGGTCAAGATCGATCCCAAGAGCATCGGTGTGGGCCAGTACCAGCACGATGTCGGCCAGAGCCAGCTGGCCCGCCGCCTCGACGCGGTGGTCGAGGATTGCGTGAACGCGGTGGGGGTGGATGTGAATACCGCCTCGGTCGCCCTGCTCAACCGGGTTTCCGGCCTCTCCCAGACCCTGGCGCAGAACATCGTCGCCTACCGCGACGAGAACGGCGCCTTCAAGAGTCGTCAGCAGTTGCTGAAAGTTGGCCGACTCGGGCCCAAGGCATTCGAGCAATGCGCCGGCTTCCTGCGCATTCGGGGCGGCAGCAACCCGCTGGACGGCTCGGCGGTGCACCCGGAATCCTACCCGGTGGTGGAGCGGATCCTCGCCAAGCTGGAGCAGACCGTGGACAGCCTGCTCGGCAACAGCAGCCTGCTGCGCACCCTCAAGCCCACCGACTACACCGACGAGCAGTTCGGGGTGCCTACCGTCACCGACATCATCGGCGAGCTGGACAAGCCTGGCCGCGACCCGCGTCCCGAGTTCAAGACCGCCACCTTCAAGGAAGGGGTGGAGAAAATCAGCGATCTGGTGCCCGAGATGGTGCTGGAGGGTGTGGTCACCAACGTCACCAACTTCGGCGCCTTCGTCGACATCGGCGTCCATCAGGACGGGCTGGTGCACATTTCTTCCCTCACCGATCGCTTCGTCAAGGATCCCCGCGAGGTGGTCAAGGCCGGTGACATCGTCCGGGTCAAGGTGCTGGAAGTCGACGTACCGCGCAAACGCATCAGTCTGACCATGCGTCTGGATGAAAAAGCCGGCCAGCCTGCACGCAAACCGGCCGAGCCGCGTCACACCGGCAACGCCCGACCGAAACAGGCGCCCCGTCAGAGCGCTCCGACCGAGGGTGCCATGGGCAACGCCTTCGCGGCTGCCCTGTCGAAACTGAAGAAATAAGCCCCCAGAATGCAAAAAAGCCCCGAAAGGGGCTTTTTCATGCCTGCACGGAGCGGGATCAAACGTCCTGACTCAGGCTATGCGGGGAGGCTGGCCTCACCGCTTGCTGATAGTGCCTGGCAATCACCTGGTTTCGATTGTCCATATAAGCACCGAGCGGGCCTGTGGTTTCCTGCCTGAGGGTCATCAGATCCTTGCGGGCCTGTGCCTCCTTGCCAGAGGCGGCGCGGGCCACACTCATGTCTTGTGACGATGGTTCATCGGGAGCCAGTGCAGCGGCACGCACCTGCTGCATCTTGGCGATGGTCGCGGCGGGATCCCCGGGAATGGTCCCCGTGTCGATGACCACCTCCCCCCCGGTGGCATAACGCTTGCCATCCGGCCCACGGGAAAACTGGTAGGTAGGGCTCCCCGCATGCTCGCCGCCGGCTGCCTGGTGAGCCTGTTCGTGCTTGCGAACTTCGAGATCCCGTTCGACCAGCGCAGCCACCTGACGCTGCTGCTTTTGCTGCTCCTGCTGTTCACCCTCCTGACGTTGTCGACGCTCCCCCTCCTCCCCCGTTGCCTCGACAAAACGGTGCGCCACCATCACGGGGCCGGTCTGGCCGTTCTCTTTCGTGGACGAGGATGGGGCGGCGGGATTGGCCTGGGCGGCCCGGGATCTCTCTTTCTGGGAACCGACGCCGGACTCGGCGTTGGACGCCTCACTCTGGCGGCTGGGGGGCACCAGTTCTGCGCGGCGGTTGTCAGTCTGTGCCGATTCCGTCTGCGGCTGCAGTTGATTCGGAATGATGGTCGGCAGACTGACGTTGATGTTCATGTCACACCCGGATATCGATCAGGGTGCCCAGCATGTCGCTGGCCGTCTGGATCACCTTGGCGGATGCCCCGGCATGCAGCTCGGCCACCTTGAGATTCACCAGTTCATCCGGTAACTGCACCTGATCACCCGCTGGCGTATTGAGACGGGCGATCTGGCTGGAAGCCTGGCCCGCCAACTGCTCGGCCCGTTGGAACCCCTGCACGCCCGCCGTCATGGCTGATTCGATACGCATTGGCACACTCCTCTGTAGGGTTGGCTAATTATCCATCAACCTGACGAGTTATTGAAGCCTGCCGCTCAAATCTCAGTCAATGAACTGCCGCAGGAGGGTGATGAACTGCTCTGGATGGGAGATGAAGGGAGCATGGGATGCCTTCTCCAGCACCAGACTGTGGCTAGCAGGGTAACTCGCATCCAGCAAGGGAATGGCGGCCTTCGGCACCAGGGTATCCAGCCTGCCGTAAAGACGCAGCCAGGGCAGATCCAGGCCGATCAGTTCATCCCGCAGATCGACCTCGGCCAGCAGGCCCAGACCCGCCTCCAGGGCCGCAAGCCGGGGAGCGGGTCGCTCCGCCAGCCAGTGACGCAACTGGCGAATGTCGTTTCTGGCGTGCTCGCTGCCCATGGCCTGGATCGCGAGGAAGCGCTCTATGGTCTGCATGAAGTCGCCGGCCAGCATCTGGTTGAACCCCGCCAGCACCTTGGGGGCAATCCCGGGCCACTCGTCGCGGGCCATAAAGCAGGGAGAGCTGGCTACGGTAATGAGAGAGTGAAGGCGCTCAGGCATGGTCAGCGCCAACTGGCTCGCCACCAGACCACCGAGGGACCAGCCGAGCAGATGGCATTTTTCAGGCAATATGGCCGCCACCTGCTCTGCCAGCCAGGGCAGGGTGTAGTCTGTCCCTGCTTGCAGGGGGCTGTTGCCAAAGCCGGGCAGGTCCACCAGATGCAGCCGATAGTGGGCAGCCAGTTCTTGGGCAATACCGTGCCAGACGGCCCCGTTCATGCCCCAGCCATGCAACAACACCAGGTCCGGGCCCTGGCCAAACCGCTCAACCGATACGCTCATCTAGACTCAAGATCCCTGTTTATCTGCTTGGAGCCTGCATGTTAAAGCGGCTGCTCGCCAAAGCAAGTCCGATCCTTGGCACCCAGTCCGACTGGCTCGGTCTGTGCCTGCTCTGTCGCCAACCCTGTGACGAGACGCCCTTGTTGTGCTCCTGGTGCCGCCACGCCCAGCGCCAGCACGACAGACGATGCCTGATGTGTGCAGCACCGCTGCCGGAGCAACATCGCGAGAGCGAACTGCTGTGCGGACGCTGCCAGCGCAGACCCGCCCCCTGGGAGCGTTTGCAGGTGATCGGCGATTATCAGGCACCTTATCCCCAACTCATCCCCCGGCTGAAGTATTCCGGTCAGATCCTGCTCGCGCCGCTGCTTGCCCGCCTGCTGGCAGACCATCTGGACCTCGCCAACCCACCGCAGGTCATCATTCCGGTTCCCCTGCACTGGTGGCGCCAGTGGTGGCGCGGCTTCAATCAGGCAGAAGAAATCGGCCATGCCCTGAGCGCACTCACCGGCATTCCTTGCGACACCCGCGTACTGCGCCGGACAAGGTCGACCCCGCAACAGACCCGGCTCAGTGCCGGCCAGCGGCGACGCAATCTGCGTGGCGCCTTCGAAATAGAACCTCACCACTACCGGCATGTGGCACTGCTTGATGATGTGGTCACCACGGGCGCCACCGCAGGTCAGCTCACCCGGTTGCTTCATGAGCACGGCGTCACCACGGTAGAGGTGTGGGCCATCTGCCGTACCCTCCGACACCTGAAATAACCGGGCTGGGATCCGGCCCGGGAGTCCGCTGGCGGCATGATTCCGATACGCCCGGGCTCACAGGCTCGCCATCGGCACGCTACCCAAGCCCCGCCAAGCGAGTTATCATGAATACCCTAGTCGTACACTCAGGTTTATGAGGATAGTGATGATCAGCATTTCCGACACCGCCCAGGCCCACTTCCGCAAGTTGCTGGAGAAGCAGCCTGATGGCACCAACATCCGGGTGTTTGTGGTCAATCCGGGAACCCAGAATGCCGAGTGCGGCGTATCCTATTGCCCACCCGACGCGGTCGATCCGGAAGATCAGCACCTGCCCTTCAGCGGCTTCGACTGCCTGGTCGATCCCCTGAGCGCCCCCTTCCTGGTGGATGCCACCATCGATTTCGTCACCGATCAGATGGGCTCCCAGCTCACCCTGAAAGCCCCCAACGCCAAGATGCGCAAGGTGGCCGACGACGCCCCGCTGATCGACCGTATCGAGTACGTGTTGATGTCCGAGGTGAACCCCATGCTGGCCGGTCACGGCGGCAAGGTCACCTTGGTCGAGCTGACCGACGACAAACTGGCCATCCTGCAGTTCGGCGGCGGTTGCAACGGTTGCTCCATGGTCGACTACACCCTGAAAGAGGGGATCGAGAAGCAGTTGCTGGAGAAATTCCCGGGCGAACTCAACGGCGTGAAAGATGCCACCGAGCACCAGCGCGGCGATCACTCCTACTACTGATTTGCTGCCGCTGTCGCAAAGACATGCGGCAAAGAAAAGGCCCCGCCAGTTGGCGGGGCCTTTTGCATGCTGCGGCTGGCAGAAGATCACTCGTCCTTCTTGTCTCGCGACAGCAGGGCGATGGCCGCCTCTTTCGGATTCTTGCCTTCGTAGAGCACCTTGAAGATCTGTTCGCAGATGGGCATCTCGACGCCACAGCGGGCCGCCAGCAGATGCACCTCCTTGGTGTTGCGATAGCCTTCCACCACCTGGCCTATCTCGGCCATGGCGGTGTCAACCGACTTGCCCGCTCCCAGCGCCAGACCGAAACGGCGGTTGCGCGACTGGTTGTCGGTACAGGTCAGCACCAGATCCCCGAGCCCCGCCATCCCCATGAAGGTCTTGGCGTCGGCCCCGAGGGCGGCGCCCAGACGCTGCATCTCCACCAGGCCCCGAGTGATGAGCGCAGTTCTGGCGTTGGCCCCAAAGCCGAGTCCGTCGGAGAGACCGGCACCGATGGCGATGACGTTCTTGACCGCCCCGCCCAGCTGCAGACCGATGAAGTCCGGATTGGTATAGACCCGGAACGAGCGGCCGCAGTGCAGCAGGTGGGAGAGATCGTCGGCAAAGTCGTCGTGGGTCGAGGCCACCGAGATGGCGGTCGGCAGACCGGCGGCCAGCTCGCGGGCGAAGGTCGGGCCCGAGATGACCGCCAGTGGAATGGCATCCCCCAGCACCTCCCGCGCCACCTCTTGCAGCAGACGGCCGCTATCCGGCTCCAGCCCCTTGGTGGCCCAGGCGATCCGGGTATCCGGGCGCAGGAAGGGTTTGACCTGGGCCAGTACCTGGCCGAACACATGGCTCGGCACCACCAGCAGCAGCACGGGAGCGGCTTGCACCGCCGCCTGCAGATCCGACGTCAGTTGCAGATCGGCCGGGAAGGGGACATCCGGCAAGAATGCCTTGTTGCAGCGATCCTGTTCCAGCTCGGCGACATGGGCAGGGTCGTGACCCCACAGCAGGGTCGGATGACCATTGCGCGCCAGAGAAATGGCAAGGGCGGAGCCATAAGACCCCGCCCCCAGGACCGAGATTGCGATCTGGTCGGCCATTATCAGGCTTCCGCAGTCGCCTGCTGGGCCTGTACCTGCGCCATGTGCTGGGCGAACAGGGCGTCGAAGTTGACCGGTGCCAGGTTCAGCTGCGGGAAGGAACCCTTGCTCACCAGGTTGGACACCGCTTCGCGGGCATACGGGAACAGGATGTTCGGGCAGAAGGCCGCCAGGCAGTGGGCCAGTTGCGGCTCAGGCAGGTTGCCGATGGTGAAGATGCCGGCTTGCTGCACTTCGCACAGGAAGGCGGTCTCGGTTTCCAGCTTGCAGGTGACGGTCAGGGTCAGCACCACTTCATAGACGCTGTCGGCCAGGACATTGGTCTTGGTGTCCATGTCCAGCTTGACGTCCGGCTGCCACTCTTTCTGGAAGATGTGCGGAGTATTCGGGGCTTCGAAGGAAACATCCTTGGTGTAGACACGCTGGATGTGGAATTCCGGTTGCACTTCCTGGTTGTTGATTTCGTCAGCCATTTCGTTTGATTCCTTTTTAAGATAATGAGTGGGCGCAGGCCCTTAAATCAGCGTTTTTTGGTCACCGGCAGATTGTCTGCACGCCATTGGGCCATGCCACCGCTGAGCACATACACCTGCTTGAAACCGGCCTTGCTCAGTTGGCGACCCGCGCCACCAGCGGTCATCCCCGACTCGCACACCACTATGATGGGGGCATCCTTGTGCTTTTCAACCGGACCCAGATTATTCGCCTGGATCTGGGCGAGCGGCAGGTGATGGGCCCCGGCCAGATGACCCTTGGCAAATTCATCCTGACTGCGAATGTCCACGACGGTGGCGTTTTCACGGTTGATAAGCAGGGTAGCGGCGTGGTTGTTGACCGCCTTCACCGGAGAAAAACGAGCACGCACAGTGGTATACACCAGGGTGCCTGCCAGGCCCAACCAGGCTGCGGTCAGCAGCGGATTGCGGGCCGCGAAATCCAAATACTCTTGCATCTTCTACTATCCAGGGACCAAGACAAGGGCCCGAGTATACATGGGGCCCTGCATAAGATCAGCCATCTTGGCGGCAAAGCGAGAGCAAGCTCCCATCAGGGATGGCTGCCGATTCTTCCTCCTCCAACCGGGCAGAACGAGAGGATGTGCCATGCCGAAAAGAGGGGGGAAACAGAGGAAACCCCGCCGCGGCAGACAAGCCGGCAACATGCCTAAAACAGCGGGATAACAGTTAAAAAGCGAGGCTGGAGAGGGACTTGGCTATCAGGTGACTATTTCGGCAGATGTAGTAATATTACGCTAGTTTCACTTCCCGCAATTCATTCCTATCCGAGAGGACATAGCCTTATGTCAACAGCTAAGAAACCGCTGGTTCTGGTCATCATGGACGGTTGGGGCTACAGCACCAAGCAAGAGTACAACGCCGTTGCTGCTGCCAAGACCCCCAATCTGGATCGCCTGGCCCGTGACTACACCAGCACCCTGATCTCCGGCTCCGGCCTGGACGTGGGTCTGCCGGACGGCCAGATGGGCAACTCCGAAGTGGGCCACACCAACATCGGTGCCGGTCGCGTCGTCTATCAGGAGCTGACCCGCATCTCCAAGGACATCCAGGACGGCGACTTCTTCCAGAACGTCGAGCTGGCCAAGGCTGTCGACGCTGCCGTGACCAAGGGCAAGGCCGTGCACATCATGGGTCTGATGTCCCCGGGTGGCGTACACAGCCACGAAGAGCACATCATGGGCATGATCGAGATGGCCGCCAAGCGTGGCGCCGAGCAGATCTACTTCCACGCCTTCCTGGATGGCCGCGACGTCCCGCCGCGCAGTGCCCAGTCCTCCATCGAGCTGTTCGACGCCCTGTTTGCCCGACTGGGCAAGGGTCGTTTCGCCTCCATGATCGGTCGTTACTACGCCATGGACCGCGACAACCGCTGGGATCGCGTGCAGCAGGCCTATGACCTGATGACCCAGGGCAAGGGCGAATTCACCGCCGACAACGCCACCGACGCGCTGGCCGCTGCCTATGCCCGCGACGAGAACGACGAGTTCGTCAAGGCCACCCGCATCGGCGACGCTGCACCGATGATCGACGGCGACGCGCTGATCTTCATGAACTTCCGTGCCGACCGCGCCCGCGAAATCACCCGCGCCTTCGTCGATACCGACTTCACCGGCTTCGCCCGCACCGCCACCCCGGCCCTGCACTTCGTGATGCTGACCGAATACGCGGCCGACATCAAAACCGCCTGCGCCTATCCGCCCACCGCCCTGGTCAATACCCTGGGTGAGTGGCTGGCCAAGCAGGGCAAGACCCAGCTGCGCATCTCCGAGACCGAGAAGTACGCCCACGTCACCTTCTTCTTCAACGGTGGCGAAGAGGCCTGCTTCAGCGGCGAAGATCGCGAAATCGTGGCGAGCCCGAAAGTGGCTACCTATGACCTGCAGCCGGAGATGAGCTCCGAAGAGCTGACCGACAAGCTGGTTGCGGCCATCAAGAGCGGCAAGTACGACGTCATCATCTGCAACTACCCGAACGGCGACATGGTCGGTCACACCGGCGTGTTCGATGCGGCCGTCAAAGCCTGTGAAGCGGTCGACCACTGCATCGGTCGCGTCACCGACGCCCTGGCGGAAGTGGGTGGCGAGTGCCTCATCACCGCAGACCATGGCAACGCCGAGAAGATGATGGACGAAGAGACCGGTCAGGCCCACACCGCCCACACCAATCTGCCGGTTCCCCTCATCTACTTCGGTCGTAAAGCCGAGGTCGCCGAAGGCGGCAAACTGTCCGATCTGGCCCCCACCATGCTGACCCTGATGGGTCTGCCGGTGCCGCCGGAAATGACTGGCAAGCCCCTGATGATTCTGAAATAATCCTGCCCCATGCGGGGATGCGAAATTATTTCACAGAAAACCAGTCGCGTCGGCCTGTTGGTCGGCGCGCTGTTTTTTTGCCTGATCGGCGGTACCGGCACAGCCCGGGCTGCGAACCAGCAGCTGGGGGCCATGCAGTCCCAGATCAAGGAACAGCAACAGACCCTCAAGCTCAGCAAGCAGGAGCTTGCCAAGCTCAACACCCAGCTCAAGGCTGACGAGCAGGCCATTTCGGCTGCCGCCGCCAAACTCGAGCAGACCAGACAGCAACTCCGGCAGAACCAGCAGAAGCTGGCGTCCCTGCAGCAGGACAAGCTGGCACTGGAGCAACAAGCCAAACACCAGAAGCAGTTGCTGGCCAAGCAGGCGGAAAGCGCCTTCCAGGCGGGCAACCACGATTACCTCAAACTGCTGCTCAACCAGCAGGATCCGGCCAAGCTGAGCCGCGCCCTCGACTATTTCGATTACCTCAACAAGGCCCGTATCGAGGCCATTGAAGCCCTGCGCGCCACCCGTGACAAGCTGGCCAAGAACCAGCAGGCCACCAGGGAGACCGAGAACCGCCTCCAGACCCTGCTCGGCGAGCAGCAGGAGCATCACCAGAGCCTGCTGGCCAGCCAGCAGAGCCGTGCCAAGGTGCGCAACCAGTTGCAGCAATCGGTGCAGGCCGACGAGCAGAAGCTCGACAAGCTGGTCAAGGCGGAGAAGGCGCTCAAGGCGCGGCTGGAAGAGCTGCGTCGCCAGCAGGAAGAAAAGGAACGCCGCGAACGGGCAGAGCGGGAGCGCCTCGCCAAGATCAAGGCCGAGCAGGAGCGCCAGCGCCGTCTGGAGGCCCAGCGCCTGGCAGCCGAACAGAAACGCATCGAGGAGCAGCAGCGGATCGCGGCCCAGCAGCGCCAGGTCGGCGAACAGCAGCGGCTGGCGGCCCAGCAGCAGCGCGTCGCCGAACAGCAGGCCAAGGTGGCGCAGCAGCAAGCTGCCGCCCGCAACAGCGCCAAGGCGAGCAGCAACGGCTACGGCGGTCTGAGCACGGGTGGCAACCTGCGCTGGCCGGTGCAGGGCCCCATCCTCATCTCCTACGGCTCGCCGCGTACCGCCGAGCTGAAGTGGAAGGGCACCCTGATCGGCGCCAGCGAAGGGACCCAGGTCAAGGCGGTGGCTCCGGGCCAGGTGGTCTACGCCGACTGGCTCGACGGCTTCGGCATGCTGCTGGTCATCGACCACGGCAAGGGTTACATGAGCCTCTACGGCCACAACCAGTCGCTGCTGCGCCAGGTGGGACAAAAGGTGGAGCAGGGTGAGCCCGTGGCCCTGGTCGGCGACAGCGGCGGACAGGAGCGCTCCGGCCTCTACTTCGAGATCCGCTATCAGGGCGAGGCCATCAACCCGACCAAGTGGCTGGCCAGACGCTAAGCCCGCCTTGGCGGTGCCCGATCGGAGTCCGCTACCTCATCCCCAGCCCTTCTCCCGCGAGGGGAGCAGGGAGCAAAAGACAGCAACACCGCGTCGTTTACCACTTCACCTGACAAAAAGTCTGCATCGCGCAGGCTTTTTACTTGGCAGGGGAGGCACCACACCGCCCGCCCCGATGATGAAAACTTACCTCTTTTCCATCCCGCTCAGGGGAAGACCACCAGCCCGATCTGCTCCAGTAGCCCCTGCTGCTGATCTTCATTGATCTGCACCCCGGCGAGGTTGACCCGGCGCAGATCCAGGCCGGGCAGATCGCACTGGCGCAGATCGCAGCCTTGCAGGTTGAAGCTGGTCCAGTCGATTTGCCCGAACTCGGAGCCGCTGAGATCCGAGCCCGCCAGGGAGGCGCCCAGCAGGTTGGCCCCCTGCCAGCGGTTGCCGGCAAGCTCGCACCGCTCCAGCAGGCAGCTTTCGAAGTTGGCGTAGCTGAAGTTGTTGCCGGTGAGGTGGGCTTCGCAGAAGTAGCTTTTGGCGGTGATCCGGTTGGCGAAGCTGGCATGGGCGAAGTTGATCCCCATGGCCTGGCAGTCGCGCATCTCCAGCCCAAGACACTGGCTGCGGCCGAAGTCCGCCAGGGTGAGATCGCAGCGCAGGAAGCTCGCCTCCCTCAGATCGCAGCCCTGAAACAGGCATCCCAGCTCCCGTTCCCTGTCAT
This sequence comes from Aeromonas sp. PS2Canimalfood6, assembly GCF_048276795.1. Lineage (NCBI taxonomy): Bacteria > Pseudomonadati > Pseudomonadota > Gammaproteobacteria > Aeromonadales > Aeromonadaceae > Aeromonas > Aeromonas sp. PS2Canimalfood6. The sequence goes on along the minus strand of NZ_JBLUXC010000013.1, from coordinate 64,693 downwards.
AGAAGCTGCAGTCGACGAAGCGGCTCTCCCCGAGATCGAGCCAGGAGAAGTGACAGCCGATGAAGCGGCACCCCTGGAACTGCTCCCCCTCCACCTCCTGCTGCTCGAAGTGGACCCCCTCGAAACACCTGCCCTTGATCATCCCCTGCCCCCTGTTGATGGCGTCATATGCTGACATTGCCGTGCAAAAACGGTAATGTTACGTGTAACATTTTTTTGCCGGATCCCCAGATGAACGACACCCGCAAGCGCCGCCCTACCCTGCAGGACATTGCCGACCTGACCGGTGTCACCAAGATGACCGTCAGCCGCTACCTGCGCGACCCGTCCGCCGTGGCCGAAGGGACCCGCGAGCGCATCGCCGCCGCGGTGGAGGAGCTCGGCTACATCCCGAACCGGGCGCCGGACATGCTGTCGAACGCCACCAGCAAGGCGATCGGCATCCTGATCCCCTCCCTCTCCAACCAGGTCTTCTCAGCGGTGATCCACGGCATCGAGGCGGTGACCCGGCCCGCCGGCTACCAGACCCTGCTCGCCCACTACGGCTACAGCCCGGAGCGGGAGGAGGAGCAGGTCGCCTCGCTCCTCTCCTACAACGTGGACGGGCTCATCCTCTCGGACACCCAGCACACCGAGCGCACCCGCAAGATGATCGCCACCGCCGGCATCCCGGTGGTGGAGACCATGGATCTGCCCCTCTCCCCCATCGACATGGTGGTGGGCATGGATCACCGGGCCGCCGCCCGGGCCATGGTAACAGAGATGCTGCGCCGGGGACGGCGCAAGGTGATCTACCTCGGCGCCCGGCTCGACGTGCGCACCCAGCTGCGAATGGAAGGCTACTACCAGGCGATGGCCGATTTCGGTCTGACCGGCCAGCACCTGCTGACGGAGCAATCCTCCAGCTTCACCCTGGGGGGAGAGCTGCTGGCCCAGGCCATGGCGCGCTTCCCCGATCTCGACGGCCTGTTCTGCACCAACGACGACCTCGCAGTGGGGGCCCTGCTGCAATGCCAGGCCAGGTGGATCCCGGTGCCCCAGCAGGTGGCCATCGCCGGCAGCAACGCCCTCGACATCGGCCACGCCATGACCCCCAAGCTCGCCAGCATCGTCACCCCCCGCGAGACCATAGGTCGCGAAGCCGCCATCATGCTGCTGGCCCGCCTCGGCGGCCAGCCGCTGGCGACCAGGTGCAAGGACATCGGCTTCTCCCTCTATGAGGGGGAAAGCCTCGGCTGATCCCCGTCCATCATGGCGCGTTCGACCGCCATGATGGCGCCTTCTCCCCTCTCCCCTCGCCGTCCCCTGGCCTATGCTGGCTCTTCCATCCACCCTGTCAGGAGCAGACCATGCACCACACCGAACGATTGAAAGCCTGCCTGCAGCGCGTCATCTGCGATCCCGCCTTCCCCCTGTCGGAGCTCGACGCCTGGTTCACCCCCGACTACTGCCAGGAGGTGAACGGCGAGCGGCTCGACTACCCGGCGTTTCACCAGCACATCGCCACACTGCGCCGCCATCTGGCCGGTGCGAGCATCGAGTTTGTCGCCACCCTGGCGCAGGGGGAGCGGGTGCACTCGACCCATGTGGTACGGGCCACCCGCCAGGACGGCGGCACCCTGGTCTACAAGGTGAGCGGCCTCTTCACCTTTCGCGGCGATCGGATCTGCCACACCGACGAGGTGACCTGTCTGCTGGCAGGCAGCAAGGAGGATGCGGATATCGGCTCGCGGCGCTGACTGCCGGCAACCCGCAGACACCGCCATGGCGGGAAGGAAGGCAGACGACGGGCCCTCAGGCCGCCGGTTCGCGCCGAGCAAGGCGCTGGAGGGCGCGGGACAAGGCGCCGGGATCTTCGTAGCCGAGCCGATCGGCGATCTGGGCCAGCGTTAGCCCCCGGTGCTGCAACTGGCGCGCCCGTCCCAGCACCACCTGCTCCCGCCACTGGCGAAAGCTGCACCCCAGCTGCTGGAGGAAGAGCCGGTTGAGGGTGCGCACCGAGGCGCCGCAATCTGCTGCCAGCGCCGTCAGCGTCAGATGGATGGCGGGTGCCTGGCACACCCTGTCCAGCACCCGCAGCAGGCGCGGGTCCAGCTCCCCGGTGAGGGGAATGCGCGCCGCGAGCGGGTCGGCGCGCTCCAGCTCCTGGCCAAGCACCGTCAGATAGGCCCCCTTCACCTCCCCCTCGGCCAGCTCGGGCAGGCGGGCGAAGAGGCCCGCCAGCAGCGTGCTGGCCTGCAGGGGGCCGAAGGCGGTGCGGGCCGACGTCGGCACATAGAGGAGGGAGAGCCGGGAGCGGCGCAGCACGCGAAACTCGTGCTCCCACCCCGCCGGAATAAAGCAGATCTGGCCCGCCACCAGCAGTTCTCCCTCCCCTCGCCCCGTGATGATGCCGCCCCCGTCGTGCAGATAGCAGTATTGGGCATGGGGGTGGCAGTGCAGCGCGGTGAAGTGCCCTTGCGGGTAGGATGGATGCAGACAGGACATGAAGGCTCCAGGGGAGAGGGGCGGCCCCCGACCTTAAGCCAGGGCGAGGCCGGAAGCAAACGGCCCACCCCCTCCGGGGGCGGAAAAACAGCAGGCCACCCGGGGGTGGCCTGTTTAATTTTTCTAAACGATATTTGCTTATCGTTTAACCAATTCAACCGCTTCCCGGGAGAGGCGGGTCACCTCCTCCCAGTTGCCGCTCTTGACGGCGTCTGCCGGCAGCATCCAGGAGCCGCCGACGGTGGCCACACATTTCAGCGCCAGGTAGTCGGCCACGTTTTTCGGGCCGATGCCGCCGGTGGGGCAGAATTTCACCTGGGGCAGGGGCGCCGCGATGGCGGAGAGTGCCTTGGTGCCGCCGTTCGCCTCGGCCGGGAAAAATTTGAGGTGGTCGTAGCCTGCTTCCAGCGCCTGCATCACCTCGGACGGGGTGGCCACGCCCGGGATCAGCGGCGCCGTGCTCTTGGCCGCGTGGGCCAGCAGGGCCGGGGTCATGCCCGGGGAGATGACGAAGCGGGCACCGGCAGCGACGGCGGCATCAAACTGCGCGCAGTTGAGCACGGTACCGGCACCGACCATGGCATCCGGCATCGCCTTGGCGATGAGGGCGATGGCGTCCAGCGCCACCGGGGTGCGCAGGGTGATCTCGAACACCGAGATGCCACCATCCAGCAGGGCCTTGGCCATGGGCAGGGCCTGCTCCAGGTCGTTGATGACCATCACGGGTACCAGGGGGGAGGCGGCAAACACCTCGGCAGGGGTCACTTTCCAGTTCTGCATAGCTCTTCCTTAGTCAAAGATGGTGGCGCCGCACTCGGCGCTCGATACCGCGCGACGCATCACGCTGAACAGTTCACGGCCCCACCCCTCTTGTTCCAGGGTGAGGTCGATCTCGGCCTGGGTACGGCCGCTCAAATCGGTCAGGCAGTCGAGGCGGCCTGACTCGGCATCCACCCGCAGCAGGTCGCCATTGGCGAGCAGGCCGATGGCCCCGCCGTGCAGGGCTTCCGGGGTGACGTGGATGGCGGCCGGGATCTTGCCGGAGGCGCCGGAGAGGCGGCCATCGGTGACCAGGGCCACCTTGTGACCCGCCTTCTGCAGGTTGCCAAGCACCGGCATCAGCTTGTGCAGCTCCGGCATGCCGTTGGCGGCCGGGCCGTTGTGGCGCACCACGATGACGGCGTCCTGGTTCAACTCACCGGCCTTGTAGGCCGCCTCCACCGCATGCTGGGAGGAGAAGACCCGGGCCGGGGCCTCGATGACCCGATACTCGGGCGCGACGGCGGAAACCTTGACCACGGCGCGGCCCAGGTTGCCCGCCAGCAGCTTGGTGCCGCCGGTGGCCTGGAACTCGCTGCCAGAGGGGGAGAGCACGCTCGGATCCCCGCTCTCGCCCACCGGTTGCCACACCAGCTTGCCATCCACCAGTGCCGGACGGCTGAGGTAGTCCTGCATCTCGCCGAAGACCGGGGTGGCATCCATGTGGATCAGCCCTTCTTCGGCCAGACGACGCATCAGGCCGGGCACGCCCCCCGCCTGCTCGAAGGCGTTGACGTCCGCCGGGCCGTTCGGGTACATGCGCACCAGGAGCGGCACCACGTCGGAGAGATCGCTCAGGTCGTCCCAGGTCAGCTCCAGCCCGGCGGCACGGGCCAGCGCCACCATGTGGATGCTGTGGTTGGTGCTGCCGCCGGAGGCGAGCAGGGCCACCAGGCCGTTGACCAGGGCGCGCTCGTCGATCACCGCACTCAGGGGGCGATAGGCGGGGGAGCCCGGGATCATGGCGCTGATGCGGCGGGCCGCTTCCTCGGTGAGGGCGTGGCGCAGCTCGCTGTGCGGATGCACGAAGGCGGAGCCCGGCAGCATCAGGCCCATGGCTTCGAACACCAGCTGGTTGGTGTTGGCGGTGCCGTAGAAGGTGCAGGTGCCCGCCGCGTGGTAGGCGCCGCACTCCATCTTGAGCAGGGCGTCGCGGCCCACTTCACCGGCAGCGTACTGCTGGCGCACCTTCACCTTCTCGTCGTTGCTGATGCCGCTCGCCATGGGGCCGGCAGGCACGAAGGCGGTGGGCAGGTGGGCGTGGGAAAGCGCCCCCATGATCTGGCCCGGGGCAATCTTGTCGCAGATGCCGAGCAGCAGGGTGGCGTCGAAGGTGTTGTGGGAGAGGGAGACCGCGGTGGCCTGGGCGATGAGGTCCCGGGAGAAGAGGGACATGTCCATCCCCGGCTGACCCTGGGTCACGCCGTCGCACATGGCGGGCACGCCGCCGGCGACCTGGGCGCTGTGGCCGAGCTCCGCCAGGGCGCCCTTGATGATGTCCGGGTAGCCCTGATAGGGCTGATGGGCACTCAGCATGTCGTTGTAGGCGGTGACGATGGCCACGTTGGCGCGGGTCATGTCGAGGATCCGCCCCTTCTCGTCACAGCTCGAGGCGGCCACGGCGTGGGCCAGGTTGCCACAGGAGAGGGAGGCGCGGGTCTTGCCCTGATCAGCCTGGCGCTGGATGCGGGCCAGGAAGCGGGCACGGCGGGCGGTGCTGCGCTCGCGGATGCGGTTGGTCACCTGGGTGATCACGGGATGGGTCATAGCTTTCTCTCCAACTCTATATACGGGCGCGGTCGGCTGCAGCCGGGCGCGCGACATGGCTCATTGCGCCTGCGTCAGCGCGGTGACGGCACGGTCGACCACCTGTTCGAAGGTCCCGTCGATATCGATGCGAAACACGCCGGGCTCGCCATCCGGTCGCTCCAGGGTATCAAACTGGCTTTGTACCATGGCTTCGCGCATGAAGTGGCCCTGCCGTGCCCGCATCCGTTCGAGAATGAGGGACTGGCTGCCATCCAGAAACAGGAAACTCACCGAGTCGTTGCCCTCGCGGATCTGGTCGCGGTACTGCTTCTTGAGGGCCGAGCAGACGATGACGCCGAGCTCGTTCTTGCGCTCCAGGCTGTAGGCCGCATCGCGGATCCGCTCCAGCCAGGGGGCCCTGTCTTCGTCGTTGAGCGGGTTGCCCGCCGCCATCTTCTGGATGTTCGCGCGAGGGTGCAGATCATCGCCGTCGATGAACTTGGCCCCCAGGGCATTGGCCACCTTGAGGCCGATGCTGGACTTGCCGCTGCCACACACACCCATCACGATAATGCACTTGCCCACCATTATTTGACCTCTCTCTCACTTTTCAAAAAACGTTCGCCTGATGGGTTCTAAGCTACCACGTTACCGGTAACATGTTACCGGTAACGTTTCGCAATGTGAAGTGCAGCACAGAAATGTGCAGAACAACAACTAGAACCATTTGAGGACAATTTTATGGACGGAGCAATGAACACACCCGATGTCGCCTATCTGCTCTCGGTAGCGGGCGGAGCCATTGTCATGTTGCTGGTGCTGATCATGCGATTCAAGGTACATGCCTTCGTGGCATTGACCCTGGTCAGCATGCTGACGGCCCTGGCCACCGGGGTCACCTATGACCAGGTGATCCCCACCATGCTGACCGGTTTCGGCGGCACCCTGGCCTCGGTCGCGCTGCTGGTCGGCCTCGGCGCCATGATAGGCCGGATCCTGGAGATGACGGGGGGCGCCAAGGTACTGGCCGATACCCTGATCAACCGCTTCGGCTCCCACCGCGCCCCCTTCGCGCTGGGTGTGGCCTCCCTGCTGTTCGGCTTCCCGATCTTCTTCGACGCCGGTCTCATCGTCATGCTGCCCATCATCTTCAGCGTGGCGAAGCAGTTCGGCGGCTCCGTCCTCAAGTATGCCCTGCCCTCCGCCGGCGCCTTCGCGGTGATGCACGCCTTCCTGCCGCCCCACCCGGGCCCGGTGGCCGCCAGCGAGCTGCTGGGTGCCAACATCGGTCTGCTCACCGTCGTGGGCCTGCTGGTCGCGCTGCCCACCTGGTATCTGGGTGCTTACCTGTTCGGGCTCTGGTCCGGCAAGAAGTTTGAGTTGCCCCTGCCCCCGAGCTTCACCGCCAGTGCCGAGCAGCTCTCCGACAAGGCGCCGAGCTTCGGCCAGGTGATCTCCATCCTGCTGCTGCCGCTGGTGCTCATCTTCATGGATACCGGCCTCAATACCCTGGGCGTCATGGGCGTCATCGACAAGGGTGCGGACTGGGTCAACGTGCTGCGCATGGTCGGCAAGACCCCGGTCGCCCTGCTCATCACTGTGCTGTACGCCCTCTGGATGTTCCGCCAGAGCCAGGGCAAGGTGCAGCTCGAGAAGTTCTGCAACGACGCCCTGGCCCCGGTCTGCGCCGTCATCCTGGTCACCGGTGCCGGCGGCATGTTCGGCGGCGTATTGCGGGCGAGCGGCATCGGCACCGCGCTGGCCGACGTGCTCTCCGATACCGGCATGCCGGTGATCCTCGCAGCCTTCCTGGTGTCCGCCGCGCTGCGGGTTGCCCAGGGTTCCGCCACCGTGGCCCTGACCACCACCGCCGCCCTGATGGCGCCGACCGTGGCCGCCACCACCGGCCTGAGCGAGCTGGACCTGACCTTCATCGTCATCGCCATCGCCGGGGGCGCCACCGTGCTCTCCCACTTCAATGACTCCGGCTTCTGGCTGGTCAGCCGCTTCCTCAACATGGACGAGAAGACCACCCTCAAGACCTGGACCGTGATGGAGACCCTGCTCGGCACCATCGCCTTCCTCATCGTGGCCACGGCCAGCGCCATCCTCTGACGGAAACACATCGGGGCCGCATCCGTCGGCCCCGATGTGATATTGCACCGACTTTTTACGGATTCTTGCTTGGGCCCATCGCCACAGATTGCTAGAATTGCCTATTCTTCGCCCCGAGTGGAACGCTTCATCCCGTGATTTCAGGCTTCTCTATGCATTCATCGGCACATTATCGACAGTTGCTGACCCGCTTACCCCAGATCGCGGTCGCCGCGGATCAGTTCCAGATACTCAGCAGCGCCAAAGACTTCAAGAGCCGGATCCTGTCGCTCATCGCCCATGCGACCCAGCGCATCTATCTGATCGCGCTCTATCTGCAGGATGACGAGGCGGGACGGGAGATCCTCTCCGCCCTCTATGCCGCCAAGCAGCGCAATCCCTCTCTCGACATCAAGGTGTTCGTCGACTTCCACCGCGCCCAGCGCGGCCTGATCGGCAAGGGCAAGCAGGGGGGCAACCACCTGATGTACCAGGCCATGGCCGCCAGCCACCAACACCAGATCGAGATCTACGGCGTGCCGGTCAAGGGCCGCGAGCTGCTCGGGGTGCTGCACCTCAAGGGCTTCATCTTCGACGACACCCTGCTTTACTCCGGCGCCAGCCTCAACGACATCTACCTGCACCAGCAGGAGCGCTACCGCTTCGATCGCTATCACCAGATCCACAGCCCGGCACTGACCCGCAGCATGGTCAACTACGTGGATGACGTCTTCCTCGGCAGCGAGGCCGTCCAGCGGCTGGATCGCACCGGCATCCCCGGCGCCAAGCAGCTCAAGGGGCCGATCCGCCGCTTCAAGCAGCGTCTGCGCCTCTGCCAGTACCGCTTCGAGAGCATCAAGCCCAACGATCGGGAGATCGCCGTGACCCCCATGGTGGGCCTGGGCAAGCGGGGCAACCAGCTCAACCGGATGATCCGCAACCTGGTGCGGGCCACCGAGCGGGAGATCTTCATCTGCACCCCCTACTTCAACCCCCCCAAGGAGTTGAACAAGGACGTGGAGGCGCTGCTCAAACGCGGCTGCAAGGTGACCATCGTCGTGGGCGACAAGACCGCCAACGACTTCTTCATCCCCCCGGAGGAGAAGTTCTCCACCATCGGTGGTCTGCCCTATCTCTACGAGACCAACCTGCGCAAGTTTGCCGAGCGCAACCAGCACCACATCGACAACGGCCGGCTCAACCTCATGCTCTGGTGCTGCGAGAAGAACTCCTATCACCTCAAGGGGATCTTCGTGGATGAGGAGTGGGCCCTGCTCACCGGCAACAACCTCAATCCCCGAGCCTGGGCGCTGGATCTGGAGAACGGCCTGCTGGTACACGACCAGCACCATCACCTGCGCGAGCAGTTCAGTGCGGAGCGGGAGAACATCCTGGCCCACACCCGCCGCATCAGTCACTTCGACCAGATAGAGCAGATCAAGGATTACCCGGATCAGGTGCGCAAGCTGCTGGCCCGGATCCACAGGGTCAAGGCTCACCTCCTGCTCAAGCGCATCATCTGACCGCCAGGGCGCCCCGTCAGTGAAAAGGCCTGCCGTTTCCGGCAGGCCTTTTTCATGGATGACCCTCCCCCCGCTCCCTTGCCCACCAGCCCGGAACGGCACAACGCGGCTTGCATCGAGGCCGCAACAACCCCTATCATCTGGACATATTTACAGTGTTTTCGGGCATCTAATTGATGAAATTGGATAAAATCTCCCTCGACAGCCTCAAGGGTGTCGGCAGCAAGATGCTGGAGAAACTCGAGCGGCTGGGGCTGGCCACGGTACAGGACCTGCTGTTCCACCTCCCCCTGCGCTACGAGGACCGCACCCAGGTGTGGCCCATCGGCGATCTGCCGCCCGGCCTGCACGGTGCCGTCGAGGGCGAGATCCAGGACACCCAGCTGGTGATGGGGCGCCGCCGCATGCTGGTGTGCCGTATCAGCGACGGCACCGGCAGCCTGACCCTGCGCTTCTTCAATTTCACCGCTGCCCAGAAAAACAGCCTGGCCCAGGGCCGCCTTATCCGCTGCTTTGGCGAGACACGTCCCGGCAAGTACGGCCTGGAGATGGCCCACCCCGAGTACAAGCTGCTCGGCGAGGAGCAGGCCGGCCAGACCGAAGAGGCCCTCACCCCCGTCTACCCCACCACAGAGGGGCTGCGCCAGCTCACCCTGCGCAGCCTCACGGATCAGGCCCTGGCCCAGCTCGACCTCTACGGGGTCGAGGAGCTGCTGCCTGCCGGCCTCTATCCCCAGCAGATCGATCTTGCCGCCGCCCTGAAGCTGCTGCACCGCCCGCCTCCCTCGGTGGCGCTGGCCCTGCTCGAGAGCGGCCAGCACCCGGCACAGCAGCGGCTCGTACTGGAAGAGCTGCTGGCCCACAACCTCTCGGTCTTGAAGGTGCGGGCCCAGGCACAGACCCAGCTGGCCCGAGCCCTCAAGCCCGCTCCCGAGCTGGTCCGGCAGCTGCTCGGCGCCCTGCCGTTCACCCCCACCGGTGCCCAGAGCCGTGTGGTGGCGGAGATAGCCAGGGATCTGCAACAGAGCCACCCCATGATGCGCCTGGTCCAGGGGGACGTGGGCTCAGGTAAAACGCTGGTCGCTGCACTGGCCGCCCTGCAGGCCATCGGCAACGGCTGCCAGGTGGGGCTGATGGCCCCGACCGAGCTGCTGGCCGAACAGCACGCCATCAACTTCGCCAGGTGGCTGGAACCGCTCGGCATCAAGGTCGGCTGGCTGGCGGGCAAGCAGAAGGGCAAGGCGCGGGAAGAGGCGCTAGCCGCCATCGCGGACGGCAGCGTCAAGATGGTGGTGGGCACCCACGCCATCTTCCAGGAGCAGGTGGTGTTCCAGCGCCTCGCCCTGGTCATCATCGATGAACAGCACAGGTTCGGGGTGCATCAGCGCCTCGCCCTGCGGGAAAAAGGAGAGCGGGAAGGGGTGCATCCCCACCAGCTCATCATGACCGCCACCCCCATCCCCCGCACCCTGGCGATGACCGCCTATGCGGACCTCGACACCTCCATCATCGACGAGCTGCCGCCGGGCCGCACTCCCATTACCACGGTCGCCCTGCCGGACAGTCGCCGCCAGGACGTGATCGAGCGGGTGAGGCTCGCCTGCGAGGAGGGCAAGCAGGCCTACTGGGTCTGCACCCTGATCGAGGAGTCGGAGGTGCTGGAGTGCCAGGCCGCCGAAGACACCGCCGCCGAGCTGCAAACCCTGCTGCCCGGCCTGCACATCGGCCTGGTACACGGCCGGATGCGCCCTGTCGAGAAACAACGGGTGATGGAGGAGTTCAAGGCGGGCATACTGCAACTGCTGGTCGCCACCACCGTCATCGAGGTGGGGGTGGATGTGCCCAATGCCAGCCTGATGATCATCGAAAACCCGGAGCGACTGGGGCTGGCCCAGTTGCACCAGCTCCGCGGCCGGGTCGGGCGGGGGTCGGTGGCCTCTCACTGCGTGCTGCTCTATCATGCCCCCTTGTCCAAGACCGCCCAGAGCCGCCTCGGGGTACTGCGGGAGACCAATGACGGCTTTCTCATCGCCCAGCGGGATCTGGAACTGCGCGGCCCAGGCGAGCTGCTCGGTACCCGCCAGACCGGCCTGGCCGATCTCAAGATCGCCGATCTGGTGCGTGACCAGCCGCTCATCCCTCAGGTGCAGAAGATGGCGCGCTTCCTGATGGACAAACACCCAGCTCATGTCGAGCCCCTGATCCGCCGCTGGCTGGGCCTGCGGGACCACTACTCCAATGCTTGACCAAGGCAGATGCAGAAGAGGGTCACCTTGCCTGATGGATAAACACCCGAGCCGTGTCGAACCCTTGATACGATGCTGGCTCGGTCTACAGGATCACTACTCGAATGCCTGACCAAGCAACAGAAACAGGAGGAAAGCACTGATGAATTCCTGGCTGCGCGGCCTGCTCTACACCCTTGCCTTCCTGCTGCTCTTTGTCTGGGTCGGTCTCGGCCTGTTCGATGCCGAGCGTGCCAAAGGCCCCATCGCCAACTGGCTCAGCCAGCAGACCGGGGTGCCCGTCACCATAGGCCGGCTGGTGTTCAATCCGCTGCACCCCTACACCCTGCTGGCGGAACAGGTGCGCTATGGGGATGCGGTACAGCTGGAAAAACTCTATCTGGAGATCGAGCACATCGACTGGTTGAACCGGGATGTGCGCATCGCCCACCTGGACCTCATCCGTCCCGTCATCAAGCTGCCGCTCCCCAACCAGTTGCCAAGCCTGCCGGTTCACTCCCTCACCATCAGCGACAGCACCATCGACAACCTGAGCCTGCAGAGCGAGGCCCTGACCCTGCGCGGCCTCAGTGCGTCCCTGAGTGACTGGGAACTGATCGACCCGAGACGCCAGCCCCAGGCCAACCTCACCCTGGGCATCAACCAGCTGGAGACCCCCATGTTCACCCTGGCCCGTCTCAGCCTCAAGGGGCGGCTGGAGGGGCAGGTGCTCAGCACCGACAGACTGACCACCAACCTGTTCGACGGCCTGCTCGAGACCGGCATGGTGCTGAACTGGCCAGAGCGCAGCCTGCAACTGCACGATCTCAAGGCCCGCGCCATGCGCCTCGAGCTTGGTGACATCCCCCCTGGCGAGTTCCCCCTGCGCCGCATCACCCTAGACAGGGGTCAGCTTGCCCAGGTGAGCATCAATGCCATCGATCAGGAGCTCTCCCTCAACAACTTCAACGGCCAGCTCACCGCCTTCGACTGGCAGACGGGCAGCCAGCCCAGCGGCTATCTGGCGGGCACCCTGGGCGACATGGGCCGCGGCCTGTTCCAGCTTGAGGCCGTCGAGGGCAAGCTCGCCTTCTCCCCCCGGCAGCTGGATGCCGAGCTGCGGGGCAAGGCATACGAAGGGGAGTTCAGCGTCGAGCTGGCCCTCGACACCCAGCAGCAGAAGCTCACCCTGAAGGATCTGGCCCTGAGCGGCATGGACATCAGTTTGCCCCAGGGGTGGTGGCAGGATTGGCAGGGCCGGCGCCCGCAACAGATCGACATCCGCAAACTGGCCTTCGACAAGCTCAAGGTGCTCTCTTTCGACGACACCCTGCCCCTCTCCCTGACCGGCTGGCAACTCTACCTGAACGATCTCGCCCTGCGGGGCAACCAGCCAGGCCCCCTGCTGGGGCGTGCCCGCATCGAGAGCAAGTGGTTCGAGCTGGTGTGGGACGGTCTCAGTGCTCGCAACGGCACCCTGGATGGCGAGCTGACCCCCAGCTCCTGGCAGCTCAACACCCTCGCCACCTCCCTGCCCGACGAGGGCACCCTCAACCTGAGCGGCCAGTGGGGCAGAACGCCCGGGCAGGAGAGCCGCCTGCAGTTGCAGGGCAAGCAGCTGGATCTGGAGCAGTGGGGCAAGCTGCTGCACTCCCCCGTCTCCTTCGCGGGCAAGGTGGATCTGGCGGCAGATCTGCAGGCCGACCTCAACGGGCAACCCGGCGAGCAGACGGCCAACTGGCGCCGGACCCTTCAGGGCAGCCTGAGCCTGGAGAGCAAGGATCCCTTCTGGGACAAGGTCGGCATCGACCCCCTGCTGGATGACTGGTTCAGGGAGCAGACCCCCCCCGATCTGACACCGCAGACGCTGTGGCAGGCGATGCAACGCGGAGACACCCCCTTCTATCAGATCAGGCTGGATGCCAGGGCGGAGCAGGGCAAGGTGCGGATCGAGCAAGGCGGTGCCTCCACCATCACCCACCTGCTGGCACTGCAAGGGGGTGTCGACCTGGCCGCAGACCAGTGGCAGCTCGACCTCGGGGTCCTGAACAAGGGACGCTGCGCCGAGCTGCTCGCCCGCTGGCGCGGCCCCCTCAATGCGCCCGACCTGGGCTGGAGTTTCCCCACGGGACAGGACGCCTGTGGCTGGGAGGCGGGTGTGCGCTACCCCGCCCAGGGACGAAGCGGCCCGCTCTGGCGCCCCCGGCCCCCGGCCCCTGCCGCCCAATAACGAACAAGGCCTCGCGAAGAGGCCTTGTTGCTGTGAACACCAGGGATCAGCGTGCGCCGCGCTTGATGGGCAGTACCACATACTGACCGACAAACTCCACCGCCAGCTTGCGGCCGCTGAACAGCTGCACCCGCAGGCTGAACTTGGCGGACTCTCCGCCCCTCAGCGGCTCGAGCACGGCGGGCATGCCCTCCCGGGCCACCCGCGCCTCCGGCTCTTCGCTCACCGGCCGGTAATACTTGATGTTGCCCTCGGCCAGCACGGTATCGCCTCCCAGCCCTGCCTCCTTGAGCTGCAACCAGATAAGACCCCAGCCCGCCAGCACGCACTGGCTGTAGATGCTGCCGGCGAACATGGTGTCGTGGACGTTGAGATTGGCCGCCAGGTTGGCCTTGAGGTGGAAGGTCTGGCCATCGTAGTGGGTGATGTGCACCCCCATCTTCTCGCTGATGGGAATACCCCGCGACCAGCGGGTGGTGAGATCCTGGCACCACTCCGGACGGTACTGGATGGTCTGCATGGGACTCAGGGACTTGATCATCTGGCGGTGAGGGATGCGGCCGAAGGAGACAGGGCCCTCCCCTACCTCGAGGAAGCCGCAGCGGCGATAGAACTCCACAGCCTCCTGGCGGGCGTTCATCACCAGCCGTTTCACCTTCTCGTCGCGGGCAAGCTGCTCGAGATCCTCCACCATGCGGGCGCCCAGCCCCTGGCCGCGAAATTCGGGTCGCAGCGCCATAAAGCGGATTTGGGCTTCATCGCCGCCCACAAAGAGGCGACCCACGGCGATGGGCGTTCCGTCGGGTGAGAGCATCAGCCGGTGAATGGCAACGGTATCGTACTCGTCACGCTCGGAGCCAAGGGGCAGATTGAAGGGTTTGCGCAGTAGTTCCCAGCGCAACTGATAGTAAGCATCCAGCTCCGCTGGTGTTTCTGGGGTGACTACCCGGTACATAAAGCGATCCTTGAGTGTGCGCCGACTGGCAGATGGAAGGACTGACGCAACCATTTCTCCCGGCGCAGCCTGTAGTAGGTATCCAGCTCGGCTGCCGTTTGGGGGGTGACCACCCGGTACATAACAACATCCTTGAGTTACACTGGTCGAAAGCCATCTTGCCGTGCAAATTCATGGACTTCAATCTGCAAGCGTACCAAGCCGATCACTTATTGCACCTCAGTGCCAAACCCGAACGCCGCGTTTCGGTGCTTGAAAATGCCCGTCATCGCTGGCTGGAAATGGACGGCGTGGTGCAATCCGCCATGAGCCTCCACCAGCCGGCCCGCCTCTGTCTGCCTCATCAACGGAGCATCGCGGAGCAGTTGCCAAAGCAGGCAAGCCGGATCCTGGAGCTGGGGTTGGGCGGAGGGGATCTCACCCGTCACCTGGCGGCACGCTGGCCCGATGCCCACCACGACTGCGTGGATCTGGATGCCGAGATCCTCACCCTGTTCCAGCAGTTCTTCCTCCCCTCGTCAGGGGGCTCACCTCGGCTGCATCACGCCGATGCGCTGCACTTCCTGCACCAGAGCCAGGAGATCTACGATCTGGTGCTGCTGGATTTGTTCAGCCAGGACGGCAACCCCCTGCTGCTGTTCCAGGCTCCGCTCTATCAGGCGCTGGCCAGCCGCCTGAGCGGCACCCTCATCATCAATCTGCTGCCCCGCACCCGGCTCGAACAGGCACAGGCTCTGCGACTGGCAGAGGAGTGGATAGGCCCGACCCGCGTCCACGACGTGCCCGGCTACCGCAACGTCATCCTGCACGCGACCCGTCAGCATGGCCAGGGCGGGCGAGCACCAGCAGGGTGAAGAACCTGCGAAGTGTGCAGGCATCGCGTCCTGCCCCTCCGGTGAGGCCTGCCCTGCCTGCCATCCTTATACCTGCAGCCAGAAGGTGACGGGGCCGTCGTTGAGCAGCCTGACCTTCATGTCGGCGGCGAAGCGGCCGGTTTCGGTCGGCACGCCGCTCTCCCTGGCGCGGGCCACGAAGTACTCATAGAGTCGCTCGGCATCTGCGGGATGGGCGCCACCGGAGAAGCTGGGTCTCATCCCCTTGCCGGTATCCGCCGCCAGGGTGAACTGGGAGACCACCAGCAGGCTGCCACCCACCTGACTCACGTTGAGGTTCATCTTGCCGTTCTCGTCAGAGAAGATGCGATAGCCGCTCACCTTGTGCAGCAGCTTGTCGGCCTTGGCCTCGTCATCCCCCTGCTCCACCCCGAGCAGCACCAGCAACCCCTGGCCGATGGCCCCGGTCACCTCTCCCTCTACCGTTACGCTGGCCTCGCTGACCCGCTGAATCAGTGCAATCACATCCCTCTCCTCTCAAAACAGCACGACCGCCCATCCTGCGGGATGAGCGGTCGTCGATGCTACCAATAAATGCCCTGCCCGGGCCAACGCCTTTGTGTCGGGATCCGGTGTGATGGCCGGCCGGCGTCAGGCCAGTTCCTCTGCACCGGGCTTCTCGTACTCCCCGAGGCACGCGGTGGTCTCGGCCCCCAGCAACACCACCAGCCAGCTCAGATACACCCAGACGAACAGGATGGGAATGGTCGCCAGGGCGCCATAGATGGCCTGGTAGGAGGGGAAGTTGGTGATGTAGATGGCAAAGCCGCGCTTGGCCAGCTCGAACAGGGTGGCCGCCACCAGGGCACCTATGAAGGCGTGGGTCAGCCGCACGCGGCAGTTGGGCACCACGGTATAGATCAGCAGGAAGGTGAGCACGGAGAAGAGGAACGGCAGGCTGCGCAGCAGCAGATAGCCGATACCGAACAGGCTGTCAGCCGCGAACAACCTGAGCGAGAGAATGTAGGAGGAGATGGCGATGCTGGCCCCGATGAGCACGGGGCCCAGGGTCAGGATCATCCAGTACATGGCGAATGCCTGGGCCAAGGGCCGGCTTCGGGTGGATCGCCAGATGTGGTTGAGGTTCTTGTCGATGGCCGAGATGAGCATCAGGGCCACCACGATCAGGGCACCGATACCGACGGCCGTGGTGTTGGTGGCGTTGGCCACGAAGCCGTCGATGTACTCCTTGAGCATCTCGCCGGCGGTGGGGACGAAGTTGTGATAGACGAACTGCTCCATCGCCTGCTTCAGGCTCTGGAACACCGGAAAGGCCGACATCATGCCGAACACCACGGCGATCATGGGCACCAGGGAGAGCAGGGTGACATAGGCCAGGTAACCGGCGGTCACCGTCAATCTGTCCTGCTGGAAGCGGCCCCAGACAAACTGGGCGAAGTGGGCACCATCGTGGCGCAAGAAGGAGAGTGCATGGGCCAGACGGCCGCGGATCTGCTGCTGCATCTTGTTTCTCGTAAGCGTGATCATGCAGACATTGTGTCAGATAGGGTGGTCATTTGACCACCCGCAGACCGGCCGGATGCGCCTCCATCCAGCTCAGGCCCCATGAGCCCATAAAAAAAGAGGCCTTAAGGCCTCTCTTTGGTCTGTCGATGAACAGCTATCGATCAAGCACGACCGGCGCGCTTGCGATCCAGTTCGGTCAGCAGCTTTTTACGGATACGGATGGCCTTGGGGGTGATCTCCACCAGCTCGTCGTTGTCGATGAACTCGAGAGCCTGCTCCAGGGTCATGCGGATCGGCGGAGTCAGCACCTGGGCTTCGTCGGTACCGGAGGCACGCATGTTGGTCAGCTGCTTGCCTTTCAGGCAGTTGACGGTCAGGTCGTTGGAGCGGGAGTGGATCCCGATGACCTGGCCTTCGTACACTTCGGTCGCGTGACCGATGAACAGACGACCACGATCTTGCAGACCGAACAGGGCGAAGGTCAGGGCCTTGCCGGTGGCGTTGGAGATCAGCACGCCGTTCTGACGCTCACCGATGCTGCCACCCTTGTGCGGACCGTAGTGGTCGAAGGTGTGATACAGCAGACCGGTACCAGAGGTCATGGTCAGGAACTCGGTCTGGAAGCCGATCAGGCCACGGCTCGGGATGATGAAGTCCAGACGGACGCGACCCTTGCCATCCGGGGTCATGTTGGTCATCTCGCCTTTACGCAGGCCGAGCTGCTCCATCACGGAACCCTGATGCGCTTCTTCCACGTCCACAGTGACGGTTTCGAACGGTTCTTGCAGTTCGCCATCCACGGTACGCAGGATAACTTCCGGACGGGATACCGCCAGTTCGTAACCTTCGCGACGCATGTTTTCGATCAGGATGGAGAGGTGCAGTTCACCACGGCCGGAGACGCGGAACTTGTCCGGATCTTCGGTCTCTTCCACGCGCAGGGCCACGTTGTGGACCAGCTCCTGGTTCAGACGCTCCAGAATGTTGCGGGAGGTGACGAACTTGCCTTCTTTACCGGCGAACGGCGAGGTGTTGACCTGGAAGGTCATGTTCACGGTTGGCTCGTCAACGGAGAGCGGCGGCAGGGCTTCGACGGCACTGTTGTCACAGATGGTGTCGGAGATCTTCAGCTCGCCCAGACCGGTGATGGCGATGATGTCGCCCGCTTGCGCGTCGGTCACTTCGGTACGGGACAGGCCCAGGTAGCCCAGCACCTGACCGACCTTGCCGGTACGCGGTTTACCGTTGGCACTGACGATGGTGACCTGCTGGTTGGTCTTGACGCGACCACGAGTGATGCGGCCGATACCGATGACGCCCACGTAGGAGTTGTAGTCCAGCTGGGAGATTTGCATCTGGAAGGCACCGTCAACGTCGCCCTTCGGGGCTTCCACGTTGTCGACGATGGCCTGGAACAGGGGTTCCATGTTCTCGGACGGGACGTCCTGATCCAGGGTGGCCCAACCGTTCAGTGCAGAGGCGTAAACAACCTTGAAGTCCAGTTGCTCATCGGTGGCACCCAGGTTGTCGAACAGATCGAAGACCTGATCCATTACCCAGTCAGGACGAGCACCCGGACGGTCGATCTTGTTGATGACCACGATGGGCTTCAGACCCTGGGCGAACGCCTTCTGGGTCACGAAACGGGTCTGCGGCATCGGGCCGTCAACGGCGTCGACCAGCAGCAGCACGGAGTCAACCATGGAGAGCACGCGCTCAACTTCACCACCGAAGTCGGCGTGACCCGGGGTATCCACGATGTTGATGCGGTAGTCGTTCCAGCGGATCGCAGTATTCTTGGCGAGAATGGTGATGCCACGTTCCCGTTCCAGATCATTGGAGTCCATGATCCGTTCCTGACCTTCGCTGGTGCGATCCAGAGTGCCGGATTGCTGCAGCAGCTTATCAACCAGAGTCGTTTTGCCGTGGTCAACGTGCGCAATAATCGCAATATTGCGTAAATTCTCTAACATT
Source organism: Aeromonas sp. PS2Canimalfood6 (assembly GCF_048276795.1). NCBI lineage: Bacteria > Pseudomonadati > Pseudomonadota > Gammaproteobacteria > Aeromonadales > Aeromonadaceae > Aeromonas > Aeromonas sp. PS2Canimalfood6. Next base: position 46,277 of record NZ_JBLUXC010000013.1, on the reverse strand, counting down.
CTCGCCTCAAATCACCGGGTAAAATTGGGCGCTAATTGTACTCTCGCCTTTGTGATCTGCCTAGCAGAATTGCAACACATTCACACACAACAAAGGATCAGGATCATGGACCCCGCAGCAAAAGGCTGCTTAGATGGCCTGGATACGCTGGTGCACCATCTCGGCGCACCAAAACGATCCAAGGTTGCACCACTTTAATGCAGCAACCGGCATGAGAACGGGTTTCTCGACAGCCTGAAACGGTGCAAGTGCCCTGAAATCAAGCTGTCACAAACTTGGCACGATACTGGCTTATGTAAATGTGACGACGCATTCACCCAAAGAGTTTTAACACCGGAGGTTACTTAGCATGTCAGCCCAGAACGTTTTGGCCCTGATCCAGGAACACGAAGTCAAGTTTGTTGATCTGCGTTTTACCGACACCAAGGGTAAAGAGCAGCACGTATCCATCCCTTCCCACCAGGTTGACGAAGACTTCTTCGAAGACGGCAAGATGTTCGATGGTTCCTCCATCGGCGGCTGGAAGGGCATCAACGAGTCTGACATGGTGCTGATGCCGGACCCGGCTTCCGCCAAACTGGACCCGTTCACCGAAGAGACCACTCTGAACATCGTCTGTGACGTGCTTGAACCCGCCACCATGCAAGGCTATGACCGCGATCCGCGCTCCATCGCCAAGCGTGCCGAAGATTTCCTGAAGTCCAGCGGCATCGCTGACACCGTGCTGTTCGGGCCGGAGCCGGAATTCTTCATGTTCGACAACATCACCTTCTCCAACACCATGGGCCACAGCTTCGTGAAGATCGAATCCGAAGAAGCTGCCTGGAACTCCGGTACCGACTACGAGCACGGCAACAAGGGTCACCGTCCGTTCGTCAAGGGTGGTTACTTCCCGGTTGCCCCGGTTGACTCCTCCCAGGACATCCGTGCTGCCATGTGCCTGGTGCTGGAAGAGATGGGCCAGGTCGTCGAAGCTCACCACCACGAAGTGGCGACCGCCGGTCAGAACGAGATCGCAACCCGCTTCAACACCCTCACCCTGAAGGCTGACGAAGTACAGGTCCTGAAGTACGTGATCCACAACGTGGCCCACGCCTACAACAAGACCGTCACCTTCATGCCGAAACCCATGTTCGGTGACAACGGCTCCGGCATGCACTGCCACCAGTCCCTGGCCAAAGATGGCGTCAACCTGTTCGCAGGCGACCTGTACGGCGGTCTGTCCGAGATGGCACTGCACTACATTGGCGGCATCATCAAGCACGCCAAGGCCATCAACGCCTTCGCCAACCCGACCACCAACTCCTACAAGCGTCTGGTGCCGGGCTATGAAGCACCGGTCATGCTGGCCTACTCCGCCCGCAACCGTTCTGCCTCCATCCGTATCCCGGTCGTGCCGAGCCCGAAAGCCCGCCGCATCGAAGTACGCTTCCCGGATCCGGCTGCCAACCCGTACCTGGCCTTCGCTGCCCAGCTGATGGCCGGTCTGGACGGCATCATCAACAAGATCCATCCGGGCGATGCCATGGACAAGAACCTGTACGATCTGCCGCCGGAAGAAGCCGCTGAAGTGCCGACCGTTGCCGGTTCCCTGGACGAAGCGCTGTCCGCACTGGATGCAGACCGTGAGTTCCTGACCCGTGGTGGCGTGTTCAGCGATGACTTCATCAACTCCTACCTGGAACTGAAACAGCAGGATGTTGACCGCGTGCGCATGACTCCGCACCCGCTGGAGTTCGAGCTGTACTACTCCGTCTAATCCGCTTTCCCATGATAAACCCGCCATCTGGCGGGTTTTTTTCATTCTGGCAACGGAAATACCGCCAAACGGGCACGCTCGTGCAGAAAGATGATCCCGTTCACGGAGCCGTACCACCCTCGGCTGTTCACACCCCGACCCCGTGGTTTTTCTCTGATAGGATTAAGGTGAACCCCGTCAAGGAGAGATGGATGAACACTGTACCCTGGCTGCTGAGCCTCCTGCTGATGGCCTCCTGTTCCGCACAGGCCGCCCGCGTCTACTCCTGGGTCGATCCCCAGGGGGTGACCCACTACACCGATGCCCCTCCTCCCGGCAAGAGCGCAAAAGAGGTGGACCTGCGGGTCTCGCCTCTCATCGGCACAGCCCCCCACTCGGTCCAGGTGGACAACTTCAACAGCCTGACCGGTGTCGATGCCAGGAAAGCCCTGGAAGCGGCTCCCCTGGAGATCGACCTCATCTCTCCGGAACCGGGCAGCACATTGCGCGACAATACCGGCAACATCGTCTTCCAGGGCGAGATCTCTCCCCAGGTCCCGGTGCAATACGATGTGCGCCTGATCCTGAACGGCAAGGCGGTGCCCCTGGTTCACAACAGCCTGGCCATACGGGTGGAAAACCTCGATAGGGGCGCCTACGAGGCACGGCTCGAGTTGCTCGCCAAAGACGGTACGATCCTTGCTAAATCTAAGCCAACCACCTTTTACCTGCACAGGGCGTCGGTGAATCAGGCTCCCAGAGCCGCCCCCAAGGCCAATTAGGGGTGATGTGACGCACCGATGCGGGTAAACTTGATGCACTATATTGGTGCATTCTAGGTGTACAGCACCGTTTTAGGGAGAAACCTGTGCCAACCCGCTCGGACAACGCCAAGACACTCTTGGACAACCTGCTGACCGCCGTCATTCTCATGGATGAACGTCTCTGCATTCAATTCGTCAACCCGGCGGCAGAGCAGCTGCTTTCCCTCAGCGAACGACGACTGATCGGCATCGAACTGCCCCACCTGCTGGAACACATCTCTCTCGATCTGCAGCGTTTCAAACAGTGCCTCATTTCGGGGCAGGGCTTCACCGACAGCGAAGTCACCCTGGTGGTGGAGGGGGAGCCCAGGCTGGTGGAGATCAGCGTCAGTCCCATGGCCGATCATGAACAGCGACTGATGGTGGTAGAACTGCGCAAGATCGATCAGCAGAAGAAGATCAGCCAGGAGCTGCAGCAACACGCCCAGCAGCAGGCCGCCAAGGAGCTGGTGCGCGGCCTGGCGCACGAGATCAAGAACCCCCTGGGGGGATTGCGCGGCGCGGCCCAACTGCTGCAAAAGGAGTTGCCCGACCCGGCCTTGCGTGAATACACCGGCATCATCATCGAGCAGGCCGATCGCCTGCGGGTGCTGGTCGACAGGTTGCTCGGTCCCCAGCGTCCCGGCCGTCACCAGATGCACAACGTTCACTCCGTGCTGGAGCAGGTGCGCCGTCTGGTGGACCTGGAGCTGCCGCCGCAGATCCGCATCGAGCGGGACTACGACCCCAGCATCCCCGAATTCGAGATGGAATCGGACCAGCTGCAACAGGCGTTCCTGAACATAGTGCGCAACGCCGCCGAGGCCCTTGGGGATCAGGACGGCCTCATCCGCATCAAGACGCGCACCGCCTTCCAGATCACCATCCATGGCCAGCGCTATCGCCTGGCGGCCGAAATCAAGATCATCGACAACGGCCCCGGCATTCCCGACGCCATTCGCGACACCCTCTTCTACCCCATGATCACCGGCAAGGAAGGGGGAACGGGCCTGGGCCTCTCCATCGCCCAGAACCTGATCGATCAGCACAAGGGTCGCATCGACTGCATCAGCTGGCCGGGCCACACCGAATTCACCATTTATCTACCACTTCGCAAATAAGGGAACCTCATGACAGCAAAAGTGTGGATCGTCGATGACGACAGCTCCATCCGGTGGGTTCTGGAGCGCACCCTTGGCAGCGAAGGCTTCGAATGCGAAAGTTTCGCCGACGGCGAAGCCCTGCTGAGTTCACTGGAGATGCGCTCACCGGACGTGATCCTCTCGGATATCCGCATGCCGGGCATCGACGGCCTGAGCCTGCTGGAACAGATCCATCGCCGCCAGGCCGATCTACCCATCATCATCATGACGGCCCACTCGGACCTCGACAGCGCGGTCAACGCCTACCAGCGCGGAGCCTTCGAATACCTGCCCAAGCCGTTCGACATCGACGAGGCTGTCACCCTGGTACGCAGGGCCGAGAACCATCTCAAGGAGCAACGTACCAAGCGCAAGGCTCGCCAACAGGAAGCCACCACCACCCCGGAGATCATCGGCGAAGCCCCTGCCATGCAGGAGGTGTTCCGCGCCATCGGCCGGCTGTCGCGCTCCAGCATCTCGGTGCTCATCAACGGCCAGAGCGGTACCGGCAAGGAGCTGGTTGCCCATGCCCTGCACAAGCACAGCCCCCGGGCCCACAAGAACTTCATCGCCCTCAACATGGCGGCCATCCCGAAAGATCTCATCGAATCCGAGCTGTTCGGTCATGAGAAGGGAGCCTTCACCGGCGCCAACAACATTCGTCACGGCCGCTTCGAACAGGCCGATGGCGGCACCCTGTTTCTCGACGAAATAGGCGACATGCCGCTGGACGTGCAGACCCGGTTGCTGCGGGTACTGGCGGACGGGCAGTTCTACCGGGTTGGCGGCCACCAACCGGTGCAGGTGGATGTGCGGATCATTGCCGCCACCCACCAGAATCTGGAGAAGCGGGTCGCCGACGGCGAGTTTCGGGAAGACCTGTTCCACCGCCTCAACGTCATCCGCATCCATATTCCGGCCCTCAAGGAGCGCCGGGAGGACATCCCCCAGCTGGCCCAGCACTTCCTGCTGCGAGCCGCCAAGGAGCTGAACGTGGAGGCCAAGAGCCTGCACCCGGATACCCAGACCTACATCAGCCGCCTCCCATGGCCGGGCAACGTGCGCCAGCTGGAGAACGTCTGCCGCTGGCTGACGGTGATGGCCTCGGGCCAGGAGGTGCTGGTAGGCGATCTGCCCACCGAGCTGCTGACTCCCATCACCAGCACCGCCGAGCCGGGCCAGCCCGCCCTGACCGGTGGCTGGCAGCAGCAGTTGCAGGACTGGGTGGCCGCCAAGCTGGCGCTGGGGGAGACCGATATCCTGGCGGATGCCATGCCCCAGTTCGAACGGATCATGCTGGAGACGGCACTGGATCACACCCATGGTCACAAGCAGGAGGCAGCCCGCCTGCTCGGCTGGGGCCGCAATACCCTGACCCGCAAGCTCAAGGAGCTCGACATTCCCTGAGCCTGCGGGAAAAACGATTCCCATCACGCCTTGAGGGAAAGCCTGACCAATCACACCCCGTTTGCTTGCAAACGGGGTATCTTTTTCAGGCGCCCCGCCTAGAATGGCAGGCTTTCCAACCCGACTCGCAGAAGGTGCCCCATGATTGACAGATCCCTCCCCCTGACCGACCTGCATCGCCATCTGGATGGCAACATCCGCCCGCAGACCATTCTCGAGCTGGGACGTCAGCACAACATCCGACTGCCGGCCGATGAGCTGGAAGCCCTGCGCCCGCACGTGCAGATCGTCGAGAACGAGCCGAGTCTGGTGGCCTTCCTGAAGAAACTGGACTGGGGCGTGGCCGTGCTGGCCGACTACGATGCCTGCCGCCGGGTCGCCTACGAAAACGTGGAAGATCTGCTGCGTGCCGGGATCGACTATGCCGAGCTGCGCTTCAGCCCGGCCTACATGGCGATGACCCACAAACTGCACCCGCAGGGCGTGGTCGAAGCCATCATCGACGGCGTGGCCGCAGGCAGCCGTGACTTCGGCATCAAGACCAACCTCATCGGCATCATGAGCCGTACCTTCGGCACCGAGCAGTGCAAGCAGGAGCTGGATGCCTGTCTGGCTCATCGCGATCGCCTGGTCGCCATCGATCTGGCCGGCGACGAACTGGGCTTCCCGGGCGATCTCTTCACCGACCACTTCCGCCGGGTGCGGGATGCAGGCATGCGGGTCACCGTGCACGCCGGTGAAGCCGCCGGCCCCGAGAGCATGTGGCAGGCCATTCGCGAGCTGGGAGCCGAGCGCATCGGCCACGGCGTCAAGGCCATCCAGGATCCGGCCCTGATGGCCTATCTGGCCGAACACCGCATCGGCATCGAGTCCTGCCTCACCTCCAACCTCCAGACCACCACGGTGGCGAGTCTGGCCGATCACCCGATCCGCCAGTTCCTGGCAGCCGGCGTGCTGGCCTGCCTCAATACCGACGATCCTGCGGTGGAGGGGATCGACCTGCCTCACGAATACGAGGTGGCGGCCCCGGCTGCCGGCATGACGGTGAGCGAGATCCGCGCCGCCCAGCAGAACGGCCTGACCCTGGCCTTCCTGAACGAAGCCGAGAAGGCCGAGCTGAGTGCCCGTGCGGCTCAACGTTGAGCAGGGGTAAAACCCAATAAAAAACCGCCGAAAGGCGGTTTTTTATTGTCCCACGACATTGCCCGGCCTAGATCACCCGGGAGAACTGCTGCTGGCGCGCCTTGTTGCGCAGGTAGACATCGAAGCACATGCAGATGTTGCGGATCAGCAGCTGACCGGTGGAGACCACCTCCAGCCCCTCTTCGGTCATGCGCACCAGACCGTCGTCGATGAAGGTCTGCAACAGCTTGAGATCCTCGGCAAAATACTCCTTGAACACCAGGCCGTGGGCCTGCTCCACAGCGGCGAAGTTCAGGGAAAAATCGCAGATGAGGCGCTTGATCACCTCACGACGGATCAGATCGTCCCGATTGAGGGAGCACCCCTTCCACTGGGCATGGCCCAGTGACTCGACCTGGGCATAGTAGGTTTTGAGATCCTTCTGGTTCTGGGAATAGGCATCCCCCATCATGCTGATGGAAGAGACCCCCAGCCCCAGCAGATCGCAATCCCCCTGGGTGGTATAGCCCTGGAAGTTGCGATGCAGCTTGCCCTCGCGCTGGGCGACGGCCAGCTCGTCATCGGGCTTGGCAAAATGGTCCATGCCGATGAACTGATAACCCTGGCCGGTCAGGAAGGCAATGGTGTCCTGCAGCATGGCCAGCTTCTCCTGCGGCGCCGGCATGTCCGCTTCTTTCAGCTTGTGCTGGGCGGCAAAACGGCTCGGCAAGTGGGCATAGTTGAAGATGGAGAGGCGGGCCGGGTCGGTCTTGAGCACCTCTTCCAGGGTGTGATGGAAGCTCTCCCGGTTCTGGTGCGGCAGACCGTAGATGAGATCCAGATTGGTGGAGCGGAACCCCAGCTCGCGGGCACGGACCAGCATGGCGCGGATGAAGTCGTTGTCCTGCTCCCGATTGACCGCGACCTGGACCGCCTTGTTGAAGTCCTGAACGCCAAGGCTGATGCGGTTGAAACCGAGCTCCCGCAGCACATCCAGCATGGACAATTCGATCTCGCGAGGATCCACCTCGATGCTGATCTCCCCCTCCTCGGCAAAATGGAAGTGCTCCCGCAACATGGCCATCAGGCGACGAGTCTGGGGTTCGCTCAGATAGGTGGGTGTACCGCCCCCCCAGTGCAGCTGGGTGACCAGTCTCTCCTTGAACAGGGGGGCCTGGCCCTTGATCTCCTGTTCGAGGTAGTCGAGGTATTGATCTGCCTTGTGCTGGTGCCGGGTAATGACCTTGTTGCAGCCGCAGTAGTAGCAGAGCTTGTGACAGAAGGGGATATGCACGTAGAGCGACAGATTGCGTGCAGGATACTGGCCCGCTGCCTGGACAAAGTCCGGATAGCCGAACCCCTCGTTGAACTCCAGCGCAGTGGGATAGGAGGTGTAACGCGGACCACTGTAGTTGTATTTTTCGATCAGGGCCTGATCCCACACAATCTGTTCTGCTTGCACGCTTGCTTCCTCTGTCTTTGTTATGGGCTCACCGGCTTAACTGAAAATCCTTCAGTCTGGCGACATCCTCAAGGATCTGCGCCTCCAGCTCGGCCTCGTAGCCGCTGCGTTCGAGATCCATCTTCATCACTTCATTGCGCTTGAGTGCCCGCCTCGCCTCATGGGTCGGCATCTCCTTCACCTTCTCATAGAGGCCGTAGAGCCCCGGGAACTCGGTGGCAAAGGCGCGGCCCCCCTTTATTTGCAAGGCATCCAGCAGATTGGTCAGCCGGATGGCACCTTCCGAGTAGTCGCACTGACCATCTCGTACCGCGTGGGCGATCACCCTGACACTCTCCAGAATCCGCTCGTTGCGGGCCGCAATGGCGTGCTGCTGCATCTCTTGCTGGCGTTTGAGACGCGCCATCAGGGTGCCGGCATAGACGGCAAGCCCCAGCAAAATCAGGCCACCCAACAGGGCGGCCAGCATCCATCCACTCATCACTTTTTCTTCGGCTCGGGTTTGGCTTCAGGCTGGTAGTCCGCCTGAGAGAAACGCTCCCACAGCTCCTCTTCGGAGGCAGGCTGACTCGGCTCATCAAAATCGGCATCATCAAAATCCATGTCGCCATCTTCGTCATCGTCGTTGTCGATGATGCCGAGCTCGTCCATCAGCTCCTGATAACGGTCAACCCGCTGATCGACCCATGCCTGCTCTGCGGCCTCCAGGGTTTCACCGGCATCCAGACGATCCAGCAAGGCATTGAGGCGATCATCATTCTCGATGGACGCCAGCTCCTGCTCGGGGGTCATCACCACCCGCTTCTCTTTCGCAGGCTTGGTCGCCACCGGCTTGCTGCCCTTCTCGTCGGCAATCAGCGCGATGGGCTTGCGAGAGCCGATGCGTGGATCCTTGGCCTGCTTGGAGCCGCTCTTTTTGCCCGCCTGCTCGACCTGTTGGCGGGAGCCCGCCTTCAGGCCCTTGCGCTTGGCGGCGCGCTTGCGCTCACGACCTTCCTGAGCACTGGCATCTGATTCTTTGCGCTTGCCGGTAGGCTTGCGGTTGGGTTGTTTGGCCGACATGAATGACTCCGACAAATAACTGAATGGAAACCCCCGGAGCGTGTCGTCCGGGGAGGATGCTGAAGCGGGGAACAGTAAATATGGAACAAGAGTGGGATCCCGCACCAATTCGACCACGTTGGGTCGCTGAACACCGCAGGATCGGCATCCTCTGGGCATGTTGCTGGTATTTTGACACAGAATGTCTTGGCGGGTTAATGACCCAATAGAAAAAAGGCAGCCGAAGCTGCCTTTTTCCATCATGCGAGTTCCATTCCCTGGTAGCCAATCGCCTTATCCCTGGGCGAACCACGGCGCATCATTTCGTTGGATCATCCTGATCCTTATTGACCAGTCCTGAGTGTGCGTGTGTTTGTTTGTCTAACCCAAACCGGCGACATCCTGCCTCCCATCGGGGTGGTTGCCTCCCGCAGCCCCGCTCATCCCTGGCGGTCACCATCCTGGCTTTTTGCATCTATTGCTCATCGCATGCTCCGAGCCGACATCCTGTCAAACCGAAGACGGGTCTTGCACCCTCTCTCCGGCCAATCCTGATTGCCTACTGTAACTTCTTCGCCGGATGACTCAATCAACCAAAGCACATTTCGAACTGGTACAAAGTGATGTTCTATTTCTTAATTCATTGAAAAATAAAATATAAAAAAATATACGTGAGCAATCTTTCAGACACGACCAGCCCCGTATATAGAAGATCTCTTACAGCAACGCAGGCTGTTTACGGGCGATTGCTACAACCTCAAAAAAGAACAGGGAACACAATGGTTCCCTGTTCTTTTCAACAAGATAACTAACAGGCTATATCAGTGAAGCCCCGCCACATACTTGGAGAGCGCCTCGATGTCCTGATCCGTCAGCTTCTTGGCCACATCCCGCATCATGCCATTGGGATCGTTGTCGCGGGTCGCCGAACGAAAAGCGGTGAGCTGGGCCTTGATATAGGCGGGATGCTGCCCTGACAGGCTGGGGTACTTCGCTTGCTCGACGCCGGAACCCCGTGGGCCATGACAGGCGGTACAGGCGGCCAGGCCTCGCTCCATGTCTCCCCCCATATAAAGCGCCTTGCCTGCGGCAACTACATCATCGGGCACGGCAACCGGCGTCACCTTCTGCCTGGAGAAATAGGCGGCAAGATCGTCCATATCCTGCTCGGACAACGGCAACGCCATGGGTCCCATGACGGGCGCAACCCGACCAGTTTGGCCAGAAGCTGCAGCCTTCAGTTCAACTAATTGTTTTTTGATATATGATGCGTGCTGACCAGCAATCTTGGGATACATGTCGACTGGGCTGTTGCCGTCCGGTCCATGACAGGCCGCACAGACGGCAGCCTTGGTTTGTCCCGCAGCGGCATCGCCCTTGGCTTGTGCCATCCCAGTTACGCCAACCATCAGAGCAAGTGTAATGACTAGGTTCTTCATGGCGTTCCAACTTTCTCGTTATTAGGCTTCCAGATCCCATGCCGCTGAAGGCATGTTAAAATAAACGCGTTCAAGCGACGCCATTTTACACTATTTCACAAAAAAGTAACTCTATAACCCTCTATCTCTATGGGGAATTTACGTTGGATACACAAACTCTGAATTTCAATAAGGTGCATTTTGTGACCAGCGCACCCGACATCCGCCACCTGCCAAATGATGGAGGTGTCGAGATTGCGTTTGCCGGTCGTTCCAACGCTGGCAAATCGTCTGCATTGAATACCTTGACCAAACACAAGAACCTGGCGCGTACCAGTAAGACCCCTGGCCGTACTCAGCTGATCAACCTGTTTGAGCTGGAACCGGGCAAACGCCTGGTTGACTTGCCTGGCTATGGATATGCCCAGGTTCCGCTGGAAATGAAGCTCAAGTGGCAAAAGTCACTGGCTGAATACCTGCAGCGACGGGAGTCCCTGAAAGGGCTGGTGATCCTGATGGACATCCGCCATCCGCTCAAGGAAACCGACATGAACATGCTGGAATGGAGTTCACACCGTGAACTGCCGGTGATGCTGTTGCTAACCAAGGCGGACAAGTTAAGCCCGGGGCCCCGCAACAACCAGGTGATCAAGGTTCGTCAGGCGGTGGCAGAACTGGGCCCGCAGATCCAGGTTGAAGCATTCTCTTCTCTGACCAATATCGGCGTCGAGAAGCTGGCCCAGACCCTGAGCGGCTGGTATCTGTCCGAAGCAGACAATGCCCAGGCAGACGACGAAGATCATCAGAACGAGGAGTAAACGACTCCTCTCCCTGGCTGCAATTGGCGGAGTTGGACCTCCGCTGATTGAAAGGCTTTCATGATCCCCCATCTCCGAGCCCCTCCTCCCCGCCTTCGCCACCTCTGAAGAAAAACCTAAAAAAATATATTTAAATCATACTGATAGCATGTTTAGACGCGAAAAGAATTAACTAATCATCAACCTGATACCGTTTTCATGGATATCGAGTAAAAAATCAGAATTGAAGGCTGTAACAAACGAAACTGAAATTTAATTACACGGCGAGGCAATATAGGGATAAAAATGAGGCCGGTCTTGCCATTGCAAACCGGCCTGAAGAAATGAGTTCAAAAATTTGGGAAAAAGCGAGTTCTCGAGAACAAAGACGATTGGTTTTCCTCAAGAAACGCCTTCATTCTAACAAAGAACGGCAACAATTAAAGCATTTACTCTAAACGTTACTCATAAAAAAACGCCCCGACGATGACTCATCGGGGCTGCTATTCAGCCACATTCAATTACGTGAAATAAAAGGTCTGAAAGATAGAACATCTTACCTCTGTACCCTACGCCGACAACTGTACAGCAAAGCAGCAGAAAGTGAAAGTAATTTATGTAATTTAGTTTCAAAGATAGGGAAGAGAAAAAATATTCATAATTTTCATGCAGATAAAAAAATCCCCAGTACGAATACCGGGGAGTTATAAAGGTGACTAGCTAGCACTTCCTCAACTATCCAGTTAGTCAGCAGTCCGTTACAGAAGTTCCGCTGCTTTGAGAAAAAACTCAAAAAAATTCTGCGAGTGACGGCAACGTAAAAGTAACTTATTGTTACGCAATGGTTTTATAAAAATGGCATCTGTTCTGCCACACACCCACCGCAGAACGACCGTTTCATATCACACGTGCCGTGCCGCATCACGAGGGAGCCCTTATCCAGAGATGCAGAATCTCTAAATCAGATCTGCCGACAACCCAACAGAGCGCACAAGCTGGTTCACACGACGCCCAGATTGCGCTGCAACTCTCTCAATACCTGCTTGGTGCCGGGCCGGATCCCTCGCCATACGGTAAAGGCCTCAGCAGCCTGCTCGACCAGCATGCCCAATCCATCCATGGTATGGCGCGCGCCATGTTGTTTGGCCCAGCCGATGAAGGCTGTGTCCGTTGCGCCATACATCATGTCGTAGATCGCGATGTCCGGGTGGATGAGGGTTGGCGCCAAAGGTGGCAACTCTCCTTGCAGACTCGCTGAGGTGGAATTGATGATGAGATCGAACGGCCCCACCAGCTGTTCATAGGACTGAGCAGTGATGCTGCCCAGATCCCTGAACTCCACAGCCAGCTGTTCCGCCTTGGCATGGGTACGGTTGACCACGACGATCTCGCCCGGCGCTTCCGCCAGCAGGGGGGCCAGGGCACCACGAGCTGCGCCACCGGCCCCCAGAAGTAGGATCCTGCTACCGGCAAGGTTCACTCCGTGAGCCTTGAGATCGGCGACCAGCCCGGCGCCGTCGGTATTGTCACCCAGCAGCACACCATCATCAGTCAGTTTGATGGTGTTGACCGCTCCCGCCCGCTTGGCCCTGGGGCTCAGCCGCTCCACCAGCCCGAAGGCTTGCTCCTTGAAAGGTACGGTCACGTTGCACCCCTTCCCTCCTTCGGCGAAGAAGTGGTTCAGAGCGCTGGCAAACTCATCGACAGCAGGTTCTGCCAGACCATACTCCAACTCTTGCTGGGTCTGCCTGGCAAACAGGGTATGAATGAAGGGAGATTTGCTGTGGCGCACGGGGTGGCCAAAAACCAGATAACGATCCATCAAGGCGTTCCTTTTGAAGGCAATATCCCGATTTAACGGGTTTTCTCATGAAGGAACAAGCCGAATATCGGCCAATAAGAAGGGGCCATCATGGCCCCTCTGGTCACAACCACTCGCGCGGTTTGAGGTAGTCGCTGTAGAGCAATGCCTCCGGGCTGCCGGCCTCCGGCTGCCAGTCGTACTCCCAGCGCGCCAGCGGCGGCATCGACATCAGAATGGATTCGGTGCGCCCCCCCGTCTGCAGTCCGAACAGGGTCCCGCGGTCGTAGACCAGATTGAACTCCACGTAGCGGCCACGGCGATAAAGCTGGAACGCCCGTTCCCGCTCCCCATAAGCAAGATCCTTGCGTCGCTCGACAATCGGCAAGTAGGCCGCCAGATAACCCTCACCCACTGCACGCATGAAGGCAAAGCAGTCGGCAAAGGGCCAGCGGTTAAGGTCATCGAAGAACAGGCCACCCACCCCGCGCGTTTCGCCCCGATGCTTGAGGAAGAAGTAACGATCGCACCAGGATTTGAACTCGGGATAAATGTCGGTGCCGAACGGCTGACAGAGCTCATGGGAGACCTGGTGCCAATGCCTCACGTCCTCTTCGAACGGATAGAAGGGCGTCAGGTCGAAGCCGCCACCAAACCACCAGATCGGCTCCTCCCCCTCTTTCTCGGCGATGAAGAACCGCACATTCGCATGGCTGGTCGGTACATAGGGATTATGCGGGTGGATCACCAGCGACACCCCCATGGCCTCAAACCTGCGGCCAGCCAGTTCGGGACGATGTGCGGTCGCGGATGCCGGCATGGCATCGCCATAGACATGGGAGAAGTTGACCCCACCTTGCTCGATCACCGCCCCCTGACGCAGCACCCGTGTTCTACCGCCACCACCACCTTCGCGACTCCAGGCATCTTCCACAAAGCGCCCGCATCCATCGGCCTGCTCCAGGCCACGGCAGATATCATCCTGCAATTGCAGCAGGAAGGCTTTTACCTGGGCCACATCCGGTTTGCTCATTTTATCTCCTGTCAGACAGGCATCATGCATGCACTGCCTGCACTTCTCGTATTGTCATGACCTCATCGCACAACCTGCATGAAACAGGGCCGTGCCCAACTCAGGATGGGCGAATGATGGCCCCGGTGCGGGCGTCCTTGATTTCGGACGGGTTGGCTTGCCCCCCGACTTCGCCGGGCAGAATGTAAGCCAGCTGGCTTGCCAGCAGATCGCCAATATCAGCCACCCGGCGAGCGGGTTCCTCACCGGTTAGATTGGCACTGGTGGACACCAGCGGTTTGCCAAATGCCCGGCAAAGCCCTTGCACCTGGGGGTGGCCTGTGACCCGCACCGCCAGGGTCTCGAACTGACCGGTCAACCAGGACGGCGTCGTCGCGCGAGCGGGCATGATCCAGGTGAAGGGACCAGGCCAGCTCGCCTGCACGCGAGCAAGCTGCTCATCGCTGAGCTGGCTCAGGTCGATGTAGTCCTGCAATTGCGCCAGATCTGCCGCGATCAGGATCAATCCCTTCTCCACCGGCCGCTGCTTGATGGCCAGCAGCCGCTGCACGGCGGCTTCGGAATCAGGATCACACCCCAGACCAAACACGGCTTCGGTGGCATAGGCGATAACCCCTTCTCCTTGAAGGGCGGCAACCGCTTGTTCAAATTCATTTGGCATAAGCACATGCGACAGCCACGCTGCCGCCTCTCATCACTGGATTGTATGTTGAACCGACATGACGGCATCGGGGCCATCACTGCTGCGATATGGGCTATATCCCTGCTCCTCTTCAGTCATGCATTTCGGCTCAGACGCTTGCGTGCATCAGTGAACCGAGCAACCGCAGGGAGCTGGAGATGGCGATCATGATCAGGGCGACTTGGGCGATGCGCATCGGCTCACAACCTCACGCTGACCAGCAATCCGCCTGCCTGATCATGGGCGGCGAGATTATACCCGCTCAATCTGGTGGGAGCATTTCTTTTGCGGGCAGACCCAGCGCAGGTTTCCCCGCACCTTCTTTTCGATCATGATGCCCCAGCCACACTCGGGACAGGGTATGGGAACCGGCTTGTCATTCACCACATACTTACAGTGAGGATAGGCGTCACACGAGTAGAACTGTTTGCCATAACGGGACGTGCGGCTCACCAGATGACCTTTGCCACACTCCGGGCAGAGGATTTGGGTATCGTCACTCTCCTGAAGGGATTCGATATGCTGACAGGCCGGGTACTGGGTACATCCCACAAACAGACCGTAACGACCCTTCTTGATGGCCAGTGGATGGCCACAATCCGGACAGGACGACCCCTCGAGCACTTTCTCTATATCGCGGCCAGAGGGGGTGAGGGAGCGAATGTAATCGCAAGCGGGATAGGCTGAACAACCAAGGAAGGGACCGTGCTTGCCCTGGCGGATCACCAGTTCAGCACCACACTGCGGGCACGGCTCGCGCTCGAAGGCATGTTCGTGGGCAGAGAAGAGATGGTGATCGATCTTTGACATGGGCCGCGCCTTGAAATCCAGATGGCCTGAATTCTACCAGCGCGGCACCGGGCTGTCAGTGGATGACGCCGTCCGACTCGTCAAACACCAGCTCTTCCATCTGCTGGTAGGCGTTTTCACTGCCTGGCACATTGAACAGCACCATCATGACGACCCACTTCAGATCGTCCAGCTCGATGTCCGGCTTGTCCAGCTCGAGCAACCGTTCGATGCAGATTTCACGGGTTTCGGCATTCAACACTTGCGCCTGCTCCAGGAACAGCAGAAAACCGCGACATTCAGTACTGAGGCGAACCAGCTCCTGCGGCGCATAGATCCGCATAGAGCCCTGCTGGCTTGCGGTGACATAGACTTCCCGCTCGCTGTCGTGCAGGTTGGCCAGTCGCTCCAGCCAGTTGAGCGCTTTCTCGATCTCGTCCTTGTCGAAACCGGCCCGGCTCAGTTCGTCGGTGAGTTCATCCTGCTCGACCATCACATCTGCATCGCTGTGGATGTAGGTCTCGAAAAGGTACATCAATACATCAAACATGATTCGCCCTCCTCGCTCTGACGTATCCACCGGCTACCGCCATCACTGCACCAACCAGCTCCAGCTCTACCAACCTGCCCAGTACGACATCGACAGGAAGCCGGGCCCGTTCGGCAACGGTATCCACGCTCGTGGTCTCATAATCTACGTTATCCAACAAATCGGCATAAGGCAATTCGCTATTATGCTGCGCCTCGGAAGAACCGTTGGCGGGTCCAGGGGGCAAGACCAGCCTTGGAAACTCTTCCAGGATATCGGCGGCATTCAAGACCAGCTTGGCACCCTGTTGAAGCAGACGGTTGCACCCTGCTGCCTGTGCATTTTGCGGAGCGCCGGGAACGGCAAAGACCTCGCGGCCCTGCTCCAGCGCATAACGGGCCGTGATGAGCGAACCACTCTGTTCTGCCGCTTCCACCACCAGTGTCCCCAGCGACAGGCCACTGATGATACGGTTGCGGCGAGGAAAGTGTTCAGCCAGGGGGCCTTGCTGGGGCGCCAACTCGGAGACAAGCAGACCTTCCTGCTCGAGGATCTGCATCGCCAACCCCTGATGACGCTTGGGGTAGAGACAATCCAGACCGGATCCCAGCACCGCCAGGGTGATTCCGCCCGATGCCAGCGCCTGCTGATGGCAGACGCCATCGATGCCCAACGCGAGGCCGGAGGTGATCGCCAGACCACAGCCCACCAACTCGGCACACAAGCGTGTCGCATTGTCTTTGCCGGCATAGGTGGGGTGGCGGGTACCCACCATCGCCAACTGTGGCAGGGAGAGGGATGAGACGTTCCCGCGGCAGTAGAGCAAGAGCGGTGCGCCGGGGATCTCTTTGAGCAGGGCAGGATATGCGGGGTCATCGGGACAGAGGAGGTGATTGCCGGGCTCGGCGGCCCAGCTCAATCCCTGCTCCACGACAGGAAGAGGCCATCTCATCTGCTGAATCTGGGCACTCTGCAGACCAAGAACTCGCAGGGCGCCATCGTCTGAGTCAAACAGAGTTGTGATGTCACCACCCACATGAGCCAGCAGGCGAGCGGCGGTGACCGGGCCTATGCCTGTAACGGCATCCAGCGTCAGCCATAGCGACAACCGCTCCAGTGGCAAGGACACGTTAGAAATTACTGACCTGATAACCAGAGCCGACCAGATCCTGACTCTGCAGGATAAGACCGTAACTCAATTTGTCGTAGACCTTGAACAACATGACTCTGGCAACGGCCTCGGCAGGCAGCGATGACTTGCCGGCAGAATAGAACGCCTTATCATAGACGGATGAATATTCCCGGTATGACACCTTGCCATTCTTGTCCACCATCTCGGCTCCTGGGCGCAGGATCTCGAGCACATCGCCCGGGGCCACCTGATCACGCTCCCCCTTGTTGATGAGTACCACATCAAATTTGCCCCCACCATGTGCCTTGCTCGGCAGCTCGATCACATAGCCGGGGGAAATGGAGGGTGCCGCCTTTGGCATGAACACGGCAGAGATGCTCTCCTGCGACGGCAGCGGCATCACCTTGTCGCCCTGATACACCTCACGCCGGTTATGGGTCAGCGTCACTTTGGTGGTGTCGTGGGCAAGGTACTCCTCTGCCCGCACCGTGCCGACAAAAATCGCCTCCTGACCGAGCGACTCGCCAGTATGCTTGTCCTTGTATGCCACCCCCGGGCGATAGAGGCCATAACTCTGACCCGGGTTCAAGGCTCCTTTCACATAGAGAATGTCGCCCTCCAGCATCCCGACATGCTTGTCATTGTTGCCGAGCACATAGGGCAGGTCCTTGCTCTGCTGGCTGTTGGCCAGAATGTGGTCGGTCTGCAGGAAGGGCGCTATCTCACTCAGAGGCAGGGTCGGTATGGGATTGGCCTTGTTTTCATAGCGGTTCTTGGGCGAGAGACGGATGACCTGCTTGCCCCCCTGACTGGCTTTGCCGAGCCGAGGCTCACCATTGACCCAGCTCAGGTGCAGCACGTCACCGGGATAGATCCAGTGGGGATTGGCGATCTGCGGATTGATGTTCCAGAGGCGTGGCCAGAGCCAGGGTTCGGCCAGATACTGGCCCGAGATATCCCAGAGGGTGTCCCCTTTTTGCACCACATAAGTCTCGGGGTAACCGGATTTGAGCGTCAACTGCTGTGCCATGGCGCCACCGGCCAAGGCTGTCGCCAGGCAGGCGACGACGATTTGCTTCAGATACATAACACTCCCTGTTACTTCTGCACGCAAAGTGTTGCTGTTTTTTGTCGGCGTAAATGACTAGAATTACGTCAATATTGACTGCGTTTATATGAAACTAAAGAAAAAATTATGGCCATTCTAGATGTATTGCGTTTCCCCGATGAGCGTCTGCGCACAGTCGCGGCCCCTGTCGAAGCCTTTACACCCGAGTTACAACACATTGTAGATGATATGTTCGAAACCATGTACGCGGAGGAAGGCATCGGCCTGGCCGCGACCCAGGTCGACATTCATCAGCGCATCATCGTCATCGATGTCTCCGAGAACCGCGAAGAACAGCTGGTGTTGATCAACCCGGAGATCCTGGAACAGTCCGGCAGCACCGGCATCGAAGAGGGCTGCCTCTCCGTGCCCGGCAACCGTGCTCTGGTTCCGCGCGCCGAGTGGGTCAAGGTCAGGGCGCAAGATCGCCACGGCAACACCTTCGAGCTGGAAGCGGACGATCTGCTCGCCATCTGCATACAACATGAGATGGATCATCTGGTCGGCAAGCTGTTTGTGGATTACTTGTCCCCGCTCAAGCGCCAGCGCATTCGTCAGAAGCTGGAAAAGATGGCCCGTGAAGATCGCAAAGTCCTCTGAGGATCCGCTCCATTGAACAAGCTGAAACTGATTTTTGCCGGTACCCCCGACTTCGCCGCCCGTCATCTGGCGGCGTTGTTGTCTTCCGGCCACGAGGTCGTCGCCGTTTATACCCAGCCGGACAAGCCCGCCGGTCGCGGCCAGAAGCTCACTGCCAGCCCGGTCAAGGAGCTGGCGCTGGCCCACGATCTGCCGGTCTATCAACCTGCCTCCCTGCGCAATGAAGCGGCGCAAGCCGAACTGGCCGCTCTGGGTGCCGATCTGATGGTCGTCGTGGCTTATGGCCTCATCCTCCCCAAGGCGGTGCTCGATACGCCGCGTCTGGGTTGCATCAACGTGCACGGCTCCCTGCTGCCGCGCTGGCGCGGTGCCGCCCCGATTCAACGCTCCATCTGGGCGGGGGATGCCGAAACCGGCGTCACCATCATGCAGATGGATGTGGGGCTGGATACCGGCGCCATGATCCGCAAGGTAACCTGCCCCATCGCCAGTGATGAGACCTCTGCCAGCCTCTATGACAAGCTGGCCGGTCTGGGCCCGCAGGCACTGGTCGATACCCTGGACGCCATGGCTGCCGGCGACACCGCTGCCGAGCCCCAGGACGATGCGCTGGCCAACTACGCCGAGAAGCTCTCCAAGGAAGAGGCCCGCATCGACTGGTCGATGGACGCCGTTGCCATCGAACGCTGCATCCGTGCCTTCAACCCCTGGCCCATCAGCTGGTTTGAAGTCGCCGGCCAGACCGTCAAGGTGTGGCAGGCCGAGGTCGTCGCACAAGATCACGGCCAGGCAGTCGGCACCCTGCTCAAGGCCGACAAGCAGGGGATCGAGGTTGCCACCGGTCAGGGCGTGCTGCGCCTGCTGACCCTGCAACCTCCCGGCAAGAAGGCCATGTCCGTTTCGGATCTGCTCAACTCTCGCCGCGACTGGTTTGAACCTGGCACGCAACTGATTTGATCTGGATTGAATTGACACAAGCGGGGCCCTGGCCCCGACTTGTGCATCTAAGGTAACGCTATGAAAACACGCGCACAGGCTGCTCTCGTCATTCAACAGGTGCTGGATCAGGGTCAATCTCTCTCCGCCGTTCTGCCTGCTGCCCAGGAGAAGGTCGCCCCTCGCGATCGCGCCCTCCTGCAAGAACTCTGCTACGGCACCCTGCGCTGGCTGCCCCGTCTCGATGCGGCGGTCAGCGAGATGATGGACAAGCCGCTCAAGAACAAGAGCCGCATCTTCCACTACCTCATCCTGGTCGGCCTCTACCAGCTCATCTATACCCGCATTCCGGCTCACGCCGCCGTGGCCGAGACCGTCAACGCCGTCAAGCTGCTCAAGGGTTCTTCTCTGCGCGGCCTCATCAACGGCGTACTGCGCAACTTCCAGCGCAGCGCCGAAGTGATCCTGCTGCGCATCGACCGCGTTCCCAGCGTCCGCCTCGGCCACCCCGAATGGCTCACCAAGCGCCTGCGTCAGGCCTATCCCGATGACTGGGAGTTCATCATGGAGGCCAACAACCAGCGCCCGCCCATGTGGATCCGCAACAACAGCCAGCGCCAGAGCCGCGAGGCCATGCTGGCCCGCATGAGCGAGGCGGGCATCCCGGCCATGGCCGGTGTGGAAGGGGAAGATTGCATCCTGCTGGAGCGCCCCTGCGACGTGACCAAGCTGCCCGGCTTCGAGCAGGGTGACTGCTCGGTGCAGGACGGTGCCGCCCAGCAGGCCGCCGCCCTGCTCGATACCCAGCCGGGCGAGTGGGTGCTGGACGCCTGCGCCGCCCCCGGCGGCAAAACCGCCCACCTGCTGGAACGCCAGCCGGCCCTTGCCGGCGTGGTTGCCGTCGACGCCGACGACAACCGCCTCAAGCGGGTGCAGGAGAACCTGGATCGTATCGGCCTTCAGGCCCGAGTGATCCACGGTGATGCAAGCACGCCGGATCTGTGGTGGCCACGGGGGCAGTTCGACCGCATCCTGCTGGATGCCCCCTGCTCCGCCACCGGCGTCATCCGTCGTCACCCCGACATCAAGTGGTTGCGCCGGGATCAGGACATCCGCGAACTGGCCGAGCTGCAACGCCGCATTCTCGACGCCCTCTGGGGCAAGCTGAAGCAGGGCGGCACCCTGCTCTACGCCACCTGCTCCGTGTTGCCGGAAGAGAACCGGGAGCAGATCCGCGCCTTCCTGGCCGATACCCCGGATGCCCGCCTGGTGCCGTTGCATGCAGAAGACACCCCGGCCTGTCCGGGTCGCCAGTTCCTGCCCGGCGAGGCGGAGATGGACGGCTTCTACTATGCCAAGCTCATCAAGCTGTAGGCCGAACCGGCGGATGGCAGGCCCGGTGACGGGCCGCCTCATTACGAAGCAACAACCTTGAGTAAGATGGCCTTATGAAAATCATCATTCTGGGCGCAGGTCAGGTGGGTGGCACCCTGGCCGAGAATCTCGCCGGCGAGAACAACGACATCACCATCGTCGACACCGACAGTGAGCGCCTGCGCGAACTGCAGGACAAATTCGACCTGCGGGTGGTGAATGGCCACGGCGCCCATCCCAGGGTGCTGCGCGAAGCCGGCGCCCAGGATGCCGACATGCTGGTCGCCGTCACCAACAGCGACGAGACCAACATGGTCGCCTGCCAGGTCGCCTACTCCCTGTTCAACACCCCGAACAAGGTGGCGCGCATTCGCTCCCCCGCCTATCTGGTGGAGCGGGATCGCCTGTTCCTGCCCGAATCCGTCCCCGTGGATCACCTGATCGCCCCCGAGCAGTTGGTGACCGACTATGTGCGTCGCCTGATCGAGTATCCGGGGGCGTTGCAGGTGGTGGATTTTGCCGACGGCAAGGTGGGCCTGGTGGCGGTCAAGGCCTATTACGGCGGCCCCCTGGTGGGCAATGCGCTCTCCACCCTGCGGGAACACATGCCCAACATCGAAACCCGGGTCGCCGCCATCTTCCGCCAGGGGCGCTCCATCCGCCCCCAGGGCACCACCATCATCGAAGCCGATGACGAGGTGTTCTTCGTAGCTGCGGCGGGCCATATCCGTGCCGTGATGTCTGAACTGCAACGCCTCGAGAGCCCCTACCGGCGCATCATGATCGTCGGCGGCGGCAACATAGGCGCCGGCCTCGCCCGCCAGCTAGAGAAGCGCTACAGCGTCAAGCTCATCGAGCGCAACCAGAAGCGGGCGGAGCAGCTCTCCGAGCATCTGGAACACACCATTGTCTTCTGCGGCGATGCGGCGGATCAGGAGCTGCTGGCGGAGGAGCACATCGACCAGATCGACGTCTTCATCGCGGTGACCAACGAGGATGAGGCCAACATCATGTCAGCCCTGCTCGCCAAAAAGATGGGGGCCAAGAAGACCATGGTGCTGATCCAGCGCGGCGCCTACGTGGACCTGGTACAGGGTGGCTCCATCGACATCGCCATCTCCCCCCAGCAGGCCACCATCTCGGCCCTGCTGACCCATGTGCGCCGTGCCGACATCGCCAACGTCTACAGCCTGCGCCGCGGGGCGGCCGAAGCCATCGAGGCGATCGCCCACGGGGACGAGAACACCTCCAAGGTGGTGGGCAAGACGGTGGGCGAGCTCAAGCTGCCCCCGGGCACCACCATAGGCGCAGTGGTGCGCGGTGATGAGGTGCTGATCGCCCACGATCGTACCCAGATACAGCAGGATGACCACGTGGTGATGTTCCTGGTGGACAAAAAGTACATCCCGGAAGTGGAGCGTCTGTTCCAGCCCAGTCCCTTCTTCCTGTAAGCCGGCCATGTCTCTGGCAACGGTATCCGGACCCGGCCCCTTTTCTCAGGAAAGGTCCGGGTCTTTTTTCAATCAACGACCAGGTTTTCTTGCATGATCAAGCTGCATCCCATCGTCTTCACGCTCGGGCTGGTGCTCTCCAAGCTGGCGCTCTTCATGTGGCTGCCCACCCTGCTGGCCCTGCTGACCGGTTCGGAAGGTTTCGTCGAATTTCTCAAGTCGGTCTTGATCACCCATGGTGCCGCTCTGCTCTGCCTCCATTACGGTCGCAAGGCAGAGTTTCACCTCGGCGTGCGGGAGATGTTCCTGCTCACCACCTCGGTCTGGGTGGTCGCCTGCGTCTTCGGGGCCCTGCCCTTCGTCTTCATCACCCGTATCGACTTTGCCGACGCCTACTTCGAGACCATGTCGGGGGTCACCACCACGGGATCCACCGTGCTGTCGGGGCTCGACGGCATGGCCCACAGCATCCTGCTGTGGCGATCCATCCTGCAGTGGCTGGGCGGAGTCGGCTTCATCGTGATGGCGGTGGCGGTGCTGCCCTACCTCAACGTCGGAGGCATGAAGCTGTTCCAGACCGAGAGCTCGGATTGGTCCGACAAGAGCGCCCCCCGCGCCAAAACGGTGGCCAACAACATAGTGCTGGTCTATCTGGTACTCTCCATGCTCTGCTTCCTCGCCTACTGGGTGAGTGGCATGAACCTGTTCGAGGCGGTCAACCACGCCATGACGACCCTCAGCACGGGCGGCTACTCCACCTCGGACCAATCCATGTCCCACTTCTCCCACGCGGCGCACTGGATAGGCACTCTCTTCATGTTCCTCGGCGGTCTGCCCTTCCTGCTCTATGTGCAGGCCCTCTCCCGCCGTGACAACAGCCTGTTCAAGGATGCCCAGGTGCAGGGCTTCTTCTGGCTGATCGTCTGGGTCACCGTGGTCGTCACCTTCTACCTCTGGGTAAGAGACATCTACGGCTTCATGGATGCCTTGCGCATCAGCAGCTTCAATATCGTCTCTGTGCTCACCACTACAGGCTATGGTCTCGGCGATTTCGGCACCTGGGGGCCGCTCACCACCATTATCTTCATCATCCTGCTGGCACTCGGCGCCTGCTCCGGCTCCACCTCGGGCGGGCTCAAGATCTTCCGGGTCCAGGTGGCCTTTGCCCTGTTCAAGAAACAGATGCGCCAGCTGATGCACCCCTCCGCCGTGTTTCCCCAGAAGTACAACGGCCGTCCGGTCAACGACGCCATCATCCGCTCCCTGATCTCCTTCGTGCTGGTCTACTTCGCCATCATCCTGCTGATCGCCGCCCTGCTCGCCGCCATCGGGCTGGACCCCCTGACCGCCATCTCGGGCTCCATCACCGCCGTGGCCAACGTGGGCCCGGGCATGGGGCCTGTCATCGGTCCCAGCACCAACTTCGCCAGCCTGCCGGATGCGGCCAAGTGGATACTGTCGTTCGGCATGCTGCTGGGACGCCTCGAGATCCTGACGGTGGCGGTGCTCTTCTTCCCCTCCTTCTGGAAGCAATAAGCAGCCGTCCAGGCTGTTGCATGAAACGAAAAGGGCAGCCAATGGCTGCCCTTTTCGTTGTCCCGGCGAATGACGACTCCCCTCAGTCCGCCGACTCCTCCCGCTCCAGCGCCCTGTCCACCAGCGCGTCCGGCAAGGGCTTGGTCACCTCGACCCCCAGCTCGCGAAAGCGCTCAGCCTGGGCGATCAGGTTGCCACGACCGTTGACCAGCCGGCCCATCGCCTTGTCGTAGCTCTCCTGCGCCTTGTGCAGGCTGCCCCCCATCTGCTGCATCTCCTCCACGAACAGCCGCAGCTTCTCGTAGAGGCGGCCGGCCCGCTCCGCTATCTGGCGCGAGTTCTGGTTCTGCCGCTCGTAGCGCCACAGGTTCTCTATGGTGCGCAGCGCCACCATCAGGTTGGTGGGGCTCACCAGCAGGATGTTGTGTTCCAGCCCGTAGCGCACCAGGGAAGGGTCCGCTTCCAGGGCAGCGAGGAAGGCAGGCTCCACCGCCACGAACATCAGCACATAGTCCAGGGTGCGCACCCCGGGCAACTGCTGGTAATCCTTGCGGCCCAGCTCGCGGATATGGTTGCGCACCGAGGCGACATGCTCCTTGAGCGCCACCGCCTTCTCCAGATCGTCAGCGGCGTTGTACCAGCGCTCATAGGCGGTCAGCGACACCTTGGCGTCGATGATGATGTCCTTCTCCTGGGGCAGGTGAACGATGACGTCGGGCTGGTAGCGCTTGCCCTTCTCCACCTCGATGTTGACCTGGGTGTGGTACTCATGCCCCTCGCGCAGGCCGCACTCGGAGAGGATCCGCGCCAGCACCACCTCCCCCCAGTTGCCCTGTTGCTTGCTGTCGCCCTTGAGGGCCCGGGTCAGCGCCGCCGCCTCTTCGGTCATGCGGGCGTTGAGCTCGGCAAGGCGCTCCAGCTCGAACTTGAGGTTGTGGCGCTGGGCCGTCTCCTGGGCGTGGGTCTCTCCCACCTGGCGGCGAAAGCCCTCCAACTGCTCCTTGAGTGGAGTCAGCAGGAGATCCATGCTGTTCTGATTCAGTTCGCGGAAGTTTCCAGCATTTTGTTCAAAGATACGATTGGCGAGGTTCTCGAACTGTTGGCTGAGGCGCTGTTCAGCCTCTTGTTGCAGTTGCAGCTTCTCGGCGCTGGCGATGCGTTCGCTGCGCAGGGTCGCCTCGGCCTCCTTGAGACGGGCGGTGAGCTTGAGCAATAGGGTCTGCTGCTGATCCAGCTTCTGCTGAGCCAGCATCTTCTCGTCCTGCAGCGCGTCCCAGCGATCCTGCAACCCCTGATAACGCTCCTCCAGCAGCAGCGCCTCTTCACGGCCGCTGCGCCGCCCCCACCACCAGCCGAACAGCAGCGCCAGCCCGCCAGCCAGCATGGCAGGCCACCAGGTCAGCAGCGGGGTCATCGGCGCCCCCGCTGGCGCAGGAAGAGTTCGAGATAGCGGTTGAGCAGCAACCAGATCAGCACATAGAGCAGGTAGGCCGCCAGCACCACCCACTTGTGGCTGTTGACCCCGGTATCCAGTTCACTGAACTCGATACCCTTGAGATGGCAGTAGACCCACATCAGCAGGGGGAAGACATAGAGCAGAGAAGCACGCCACAGAAATAGCCACATGAGTTCATTCAATCCCGCAAAAAGACCCGCCTAGCTTACACAAGGGCAACCCGGCTTGCGATCCTGCCCGCCGCTATTCTCTGGCTTGCCGGCCTAAAACTGGATAAAGTTAACCCCTAATAGGTATAGGGGTGGGCATGACGCATTTTTTCTGTCGCTGGCTGGCACACGCATGGGGGAGCCCCCGCAGACCCGAGGTGGTCTGCCATGAGGCACGCCCGCCCTGGGCCATCGACGAGTCCCAGTTCCTCACCCTCTGCACCCGTTGTGGCGACTGCTTCAAGGCGTGTCCCAACGGCCTCATCAAGCCCGCCGATCGCCCCGAATATGACGGCAGCCCCATCGCCGGTACCCCAGTGCTGGATCTCGCCTGTGGCCAGTGCAGCTATTGCGGCAGCTGCGCCAGAGCCTGCCCCACGGGCGCACTGGATCTCTGCCTCGGCCGTCAGGTGCAGACCCGGGTCAGGATAGAGGCGAGCTGCCAGGCCCGTCAGGGCTACTACTGCCTGCTGTGCGAAGATGCCTGCCCCCAGCAGGCGATCAAGGTCGGCAGCGAGGGAGTGACCGTCAACATGGCCGCCTGCGATGGCTGCGGCGCTTGCGGCCTCGCCTGTCTGCACGGAGCCATCACCCTTGTGCCCCAGCTCTGATCGCTGGCAATGACAGAGGGGCCCGCAGGCCCCTCTGTCATTCACCGTGGCATCATGCCATGGTCAGGATATTATCCTGCTCTATACCGAGAAGGTGGCACAGACGAGTGGGATCCCGCACCGCATCCGCCAAAGTGTACTCCCCCAGCACCTCCAGGAAGGCGTGCATGGCGCGGCGTAGAATGCCCTGGATGCGGCAGCCCCCGGAGAGACGGCAGTTTTCGCGCTTGCAGTCCACCGGGCAGAGCACGTGCTCCATGTCCATCACCACATCGCGCAGGTTGATGGAGACGGCGGCACGGCCGAGGCGGATGCCCCCATGCTTGCCACGCACCGTCTCGATGTAACCTTTGATGCCGAGCTGATGCACTATCTTGACCACGTGATTGCGGGAGATGGCGAAGGTGTCGGCCACTTCCGTGATGGTCGACAGGCGATCACCGGGCTGGATGGCCAGGAAGGTCAGGGTACGCAGGGCGTAGTCGGTAAATCGTGTCAGTTGCATGGTCGCACTTGCCTCTTACTACAAGCCAGAAATCAGGACGACAGCCGGTGGCCAAAGAGGGGGTCTGCACATGCGTGTGCACGGGATGGGCTTCTTCGACCGAGTCGTGAAGTCACAAGGGTAAGAGCAGCCCGGGCGGGTGTCGACGAAGATGTACATAAATCGACACTTTCTTTGATTGATCGCAAACTTGCCGCCTCGGCGAGGGGTTTTGGCGGTTTCCGTCGACAAATCCCCCCCTCCTCTGCCATCGCCGGAGCCGTTGTCCGGCGAGTTCAGTGGGGCTGTTTCAGCCAGTTGCGCAGCGCCTGGGAGGGGATGGAGCTCTCGGAAGCCACCGCGAAGGCGCCCCAGTCCACGGCGCACTGCAACGCATCGGCCATGGCCATACCCCGCGCAAGACCGTGGATGAGGCCGCCCGCGAAGGCATCCCCCGCCCCCGTGGTATCCACAACGGAGACCGGTCGCGCCGCCACCCTGACCTGCTCCTCCCCGTGAATGGCCACGGCTCCCGCCTTGCCCTCGGTCAGCACCAGCCATTCGAGCTGATCCCCCGCGAGCTGGCGGGCATGCTGCCAGGGGTCGCTCACCTCGCCGAGATCGGAGCGGGAGGCCACCAGCACGTGGCAGGGGCGGCGGGCCTGCCCCCCCTTGGGATACTGGGCCACCACGAAACTCTTGGCGAGCATCTGGCGCATGTAGCCCACGATGGCGGTGCCCGGATAGTTCACATAGAGGCAGTCCACCCCTTCGGTCGGCAGATCCCCCGGCAGATCCGGACGACGTGGGCGCCTGAGGATGGTGCGCTCACCGGTGGCGTCCACCAGCACCAGCAGCTCGCCGGTCTCGCCGCCAAAGCGTTCCACATGGCTGCAATCCAGGCCGTATGAGGCCGCCTGCTCCAGCAGCCAGTCACCGGTGTCGTCCAGCCCGACCCGGGAGGCGATGATCACCTCGTGCCCCGCCCACACCAGTCCGATGCCGGTATTGGCGGCGCCGCCGCCGAGTCTGCGCCCCTGATCCACGTATTGCAGCCGCGCCCCCGCCACCAGGGGTTCGGCCAGGGAGAGCACATGATCACAGTTGAGATTGGCGAGCAGCAGGATGCGGGACATGGAAACCTCGGCGGGAGGAGGCCGGCACCCCGGGGTGCCGGCACAGAAACGGAAGCGGGATCAGTAGACGGGCAGCTCCACCCCTGACAACAGCTCGTCGATGCGCGCCTGGGTCGGCTGCTGCATCACGTTCTGGATCATCTCCTTGGTGAGATGGGGGGAGAAGGAGCTGATGAAGTCATACATGTAGTTCTGCAAGAGGATGCTCTTGCTGAAGCAGATCTGGGCCGGGCAGGGCTCGAACAGGTGCTCCAGATTGATGGCCACGAGGCCGGGGGCATCGCTATCGTTGGCTACCAGGGAGGAGATGATGCCGATGCCAAAGCCTAGCTCCACGTAGCGCTTGATGACGCCGGCATCCATCACCGTCATGTAGTAGTTGGGAGTGAGGCCAGCCGCCTGGAACACCCTGTCCTGCACCTGACGCCCGGTGGCACCGCTCTCGTAGCTCAGGATGGGATACTGGCAGAGCTGCTCCAGGGTCGGCTTCTTCACCTTGGCCAGGGGGTGCTCCTGGGGCACCACCAGGGAGAGGGTCCAGAGGTAGGCGGGCAGCGCGATCAGCTCCTTGTCGAAGCCTATCTCGTGGGCCACGATGGAAAAATCCGAGTATCCCTTGCTGATCTGTTCCTTGGTGGCGGACATCACAGGATGCAGGTGGAACGAGATCTTGGGGTACTTTTTGGTGAAGTAGGTGACGCTTTTCGGCAGCAGGTAGCGGGCGATGGTGTGGGTGGTGTGGATGTTGAGGGTGCCCACGGTCGGATCCAGGTACTCCCGGGAGATGGCCTTGATCTTGCTCTCGATATTGAGCATGGCCTCGGCACACTTGATGATCTCCTCCCCCACCGGGGTGATCCGGTGCAGGTGCTTGCCGCGGCGCTCGAAGATGCGCACCCCCAGCTCGCTCTCCAGCAAGCCGATCTGCTTGCTCACCCCAGGCTGGCTGGTATAGAGCGCATCGGAGGCAACGGAGACGTTGAGATTGTGGTCCCGCACCGCGATCAGATACTTCAACTGCTGTAGTTTCAAGGTTGCCCCCTCACAGACTGACGCGGCGCTCGTCGATGGACTAGGCCGCCAAAAATGGCGGCCAGTGTATCATCCGGACTGGGCATATCGCCGCTTGATCCTTCATTTTGCTACAAAATCTAGCATCAGCGCGGTGGATATGACAAACGGGGTTCAGCGCGCGTCGGCCCCGATCGGCAGGATGCCGAGGAACTGCAGCAGCCACTGCATCATGGTGGCTGAATCCACCTCCCCTTCCAGGGAAGAGAGACTGCTCTGGTAATGTGCATCGGGCAGCCTGTCCCGTCGCCGCTCGATCAGGGCCCGGTTGTACGCCACCGAGAATTCCGGGTGCCCCTGGATGGCGACGATGTGATCCCCCTGCAGGAACATGAAGTTGGGGCAGAAGTCGTTGCCCGCGAGCAGGGTCGCCCCCGGCGGAAGCTGCTCCACCTGATCCTGGTGGCTTGCCAGGATGCGGATGGTGTCCAGACCCGGCGCCATCCAGGGTTTTGTCGTCTGCATGGCATGGACCGACACCCCCAGACCCCACCCCTTGGTGGACTTCATCACCTCCCCTCCCAGCGCCTGGGCGATCACCTGATGGCCGAAGCAGACCCCGGCCAGCTTGACGTTGGCATCGTGGGCCCGGCGGATCCAGTCGCGCAGCGCCAGGATCCAGGGGATGTCACTGTAGGCGTCGTGACGCGAGCCGGTGATGAGCCAGGCATCGCATTCGGTCAGATCCGGGGGCAGATCGCCGTCGAGGGCGGACCAGACCCGAAATTCCAGCTCGGGGGCCAACGCCCGGAAACCCTTGATAAACATCTCGGAGTAAACGGGACCAAAATCCCCCACCAAATCGGGGTCCAGCCGGTCACAATCGAGAATACCCAGTCGCATCTGTTACTCCTTGACAGAAGCGCCCCCGCAGACCGGCGGCCTGCGGGGGCAAGAGATTAAAGCCATGGCAGCGAGCCGGTGGCTCACTTCATGGTCGGCATGGAGAACTCGGCGCCGGCGCGCAGGCTCTGGGGCCAGCGGGCGGTCACCGTCTTCATCCGGGTGTAGAAGCGCACCCCATCCGGCCCGTGCATGTTGAGCGGCCCGAAGATGGACCGTTTCCAGCCACCGAAGCTGTGAAACGCCATGGGCACCGGAATGGGAACGTTCACCCCTACCATACCGACCTGAACCCGCGTGGTGAAGTCCCTTGCGGTATCTCCGTCACCGGTGAAGATGGCGGTGCCGTTGCCGTACTCGTGTTCGTTGATGAGGCGCAGGGCCGTCTCGTAGTCCGGGGCCCGCACGATGGCGAGCACGGGGCCGAAGATCTCCTCCCGGTAGATGCGCATCTCGGGGCCGACCCGATCGAACAGGCTGCCCCCGATGAAGTAGCCCTCGCCATGGCTCAGGCCCCGGCCATCCACCACCAGCTCGGCCCCCTCGGCCACTCCCTGATCCACGTAGCCGCGCACCTTGGCCAGGTGTTCCCGGCTGATGAGGGGCCCCATCTCGTTCTCCGGACTCTGACCGAGGCCGGGGCCGACCCGCAGGGCCGCCACCAGGGGAGAGAGCTTCGCCACCAGGGCATCGGCGGTCTCGTCACCCACCACCACGGCCACCGAGATCGCCATGCAACGCTCGCCCGCCGCGCCATAGGCGGCCCCCATCAGGGCGGAAACCGCCTGATCCAGATTGGCATCCGGCATGACCACCATGTGGTTCTTGGCGCCGCCCAGGGCCTGCACCCGCTTGCCGTGAGCCGAGGCGGTGGCATAGATGTACTGGGCGATGGGGGTGGAGCCGACAAACGACACGGCACCGACCCTCGGGTCGGTCAGCAGCACGTCCACCACCTCCTTGTCGCCGTTGACCACATTGAGCACCCCGTCCGGCAGGCCCGCCTGCTTGAGCAGTTCGGCCATGCGCAGAGAGAGGGACGGATCCTTCTCCGAGGGCTTGAGGATGAAGGTGTTGCCACAAGCCAGGGCCACCGGGAACATCCAGAGCGGCACCATGGCCGGGAAGTTGAACGGGGTGATGCCGGCGCATACCCCCACCGGCTGCATCATGGAGTGGCTGTCCACCCCGCGGCCCACGTTGAGGGAGTGCTCCCCCTTGAGCAGATGGGGAATGCCGCAGGCAAACTCCACCACCTCCAGCCCCCGAGTCAGCTCCCCCTGGGCGTCGGAGAAGACCTTGCCGTGCTCACGGCTGATGAGCTGAGCCAGCTCGTCCCTGTGCTGCTCCATCAGCTCCTTGAAGCGAAACAGCACCCGGGCCCGCACCAGCGGCGGGGTCTGGGCCCACTCCCCAAAGGCGCGCTCGGCGCAGGCAATCGCCTCGGCACACTCGTCGGCCGTGCTGAGAACGACGGAGCCCTGCTGCTGGCCGGTGGCCGGATTGAAGATGGCACCGAAACGCTCGCTGCGACTCTCGGTCGTCTCGCCGTCGATGAAGTTGTCGATCCTGTAACTCATAAATCCTCCGTGATGGGTCATCCGTCCTCCCCTCGCCGCGCCGGGGCAGCACAGGGGGATGACGCCCGGGACGAGCGCCATCCTGTGTGATGTGGGGGTCAGTCCTGGGCCTGCAGGGCGTCCTGCAGCAGGGTGAAGAGATCGTCGATCTGGCTGCGCTCGATGATGAGGGGCGGCGACAGGGCGATGATGTCGCCGGTCACCCGGATCAGCGCCCCCTTCTCGAAACAGCGCACGAACACCTCGTAGGCCCGCTTGCCCGGCGCATCGGGTATGGATTCGAGCTCGATGCCCGCCACCAGGCCGTAGTTGCGCACATCCTTCACGTGCTTGCAGCCCTTGAGGGAATGGGCCGCCTCCTCCCAGTAGCCCGCCAGCTCGGCCGCCCGGGTCAGCAGATTTTCGCTCCGGTAGATCTCGAGGGTCGCCAAACCCGCCGCCGCGGCCACCGGGTGGCCGGAGTAGGTGTAGCCGTGGAACAGCTCGATGGCCCCCTTGCCCGCCGCCATCATGTCGTCATAGATGTGGTTCTGTACCAGCACGGCCCCCATGGGGATGGCGCCGTTGGTGAGCCCCTTGGCACAAGTGATCATATCGGGGATGACGTCGAACTCCTGGGCGGCGAAGGGGGAGCCGAGGCGGCCGAAACCGGTGATCACCTCGTCAAAAATCAGCAGGATGCCGTGTTTGGTACAGATCTCCCGCAGCCGCTTGAGATAGCCCTTGGGGGGCATGATGACCCCGGTGCTGCCGGCGATGGGCTCGACGATGACCGCCGCGATGTTGCTGGCGTCGTGCAGGAAGACAATCTTCTCCAGTTCATCGGCCAGGGTGAGGTCTTCTGCTGGCAATCCCTTGGTGAACGCATTTTTCCCTATATTGAGGGTGTGGGGCAGATGATCCACCCCGGTCAGCAGGGAGCCGAACCACTTGCGGTTGCCGGGAATGCCCCCCACCGAGATGCCGCCAAAACCCACCCCGTGGTAGCCGCGCTCGCGGCCGATGAGTCGGGTACGGGTCCCCTGGCCGCGAGCCCGCTGCCAGGCCAGCGCAATCTTGAGCGCGGTGTCCACGGACTCCGATCCGGAGTTGGTATAGAAGACGTGACCGAATCCCTTGGGGGCGATCTCCACCAGCCGGTTGGCCAGCTCGAACGGCAGGGGGTGGCCCATCTGGAAGGTGGGGGCAAAATCGAGGTGGGAGATCTGCTGGGAGACCGCCTCGGCGATCTCGCGCCGACCATGGCCTGCGTTGCAACACCAGAGTCCGGCAGTGCCATCCAGTATCTTGCGGCCATCCTCTGAGTGATAATACATCCCCTCTGCCGACTTCAGGATGCGCGGCGCCGCCTTGAACTGCTGGTTGGCGGTGAACGGCATCCAGAATGCGGACATGTCGGGGGTATTGATGTCGCTGACAGGTTTCATGGTCACCTCATCCTTAAGGCGTTTAGTAACACCCGGCTCATGCCTATTAAATTAAACACCTGAATCCATAAAAAAGGGCTTTTATCGCCCGGCTTGGTGTCACCCCTCAGGGGTGGTATAAGATATTTAACACAATTTTAATAATAGTAAACAGTCAAGGAGTGTCTATCGATGGATATCGGTCACCGCCTCAAGGCGGTTCGCACCAAGGCGGCCCTCTCCCAGCGCGAGCTGGCAAAACGCTCCGGTGTGACCAACGGCTTTATCTCCCAGATCGAGAAAAATCAGGTGAGCCCCTCGGTGGCCTCCCTGCGCAAGGTGCTGGAAGGCATCCCCATGTCATTGGCCAGCTTCTTCACCGACGAGACGGAGATGGATTCCGAGGTGATCTTCCGTGCGGACGACATGCCGGATCTCGGCACCCACCCCATCAGCTACCGTCTGGTGGGTCACAGCCGCGCCAACCGCGCCATCGGCATGATGCAGGAGATACTGCCCCCGGGCGCCGACACCGGTGACGACATGCTGAGTCACGAAGGGGAAGAGTGCGGCATCGTCATCCGGGGTCAGGTGGAAGTCACGGTAGGCGAGCAAGTTCACCTGCTGGCACCGGGGGATGGCTACTACTTCGACAGCCGCACTCCCCACCGTTTTCGCAACGTGGGGGATCAGGAGTGCGTGCTGATCTCGGCCAACACGCCCGCCAGCTTCTGACGGGCCTTCTCCCGGAACAGCCCGCCGGGATCTCCCCTGCCCAGCCCAGGGATCAGGCCAGCGACACGGGCTCCCGCCCCGCCGCGCGACCCCAGACACCACAGGCCAGGGCGCCCGGTTTGCCCCGCCGTTGGCCCGGGTTGTTCGGGGTCAGTGTTTAATGAATTGTTACAAGATGGATTTACAAGCGGCAGGATGTTTAGCATATTGATACGCGGAGACTGACTTTCTGCCGGTTCAAGGAGTGAACATGAGTGACCTGACCCTGGCCCAGTGGCAACACAAGGCCGCCCATCTGACCCTGCCCTCGCAAGCCTTTATCGACGGCACCTACCGGGATGCCGTCAACGGCGCCACCTTCGATTGCATCAACCCGGCCAACGGCCAACTGCTGACCAGGGTCGCCTCCTGCGACGCCGCCGATGCCGAGCTGGCGGTCAAGGCGGCCCGTGCCGCCTTCGACGACAAGCGCTGGTGCGGCCTCTCTCCCAAGCAGCGCAAGCTTATCATGCAGCGCTTCGCCGAGCTGATGCGCCTGAACCTGGTGGAGCTGGCACTGCTGGAGTCGCTGGATATGGGCAAGCCCATCGGCGACGCCATGGGGTATGACGCCCCCGCCGCCGCGAACTGCATCGCCTGGAACGCCGAGGCGATAGACAAGATCTACGATCAGGTCGCCCCGGTGGAAGAGTCCGCCCTGGCCCTGGTGACCCGCGAGCCCCTCGGTGTCGTGGCCGCCATCGTGCCCTGGAACTTCCCCCTGGTGATGGCCTGCTGGAAACTGGGCCCGGCGCTCGCCACCGGCAACTCGGTGATCCTCAAACCCTCCGAGAAATCCCCCCTCACCGCCCTGCGCATCGCGGGTCTGGCGAAGGAGGCGGGCATCCCCGACGGCGTCTTCAACGTGCTACCGGGCTTCGGCCACACCGTGGGCGAGGCGCTGGCCATGCACATGGACGTCGACTGCATCACCTTCACCGGCTCCACCAAGATCGGCAAGCACCTGGTGCAGTGCTCCGGCAAGTCCAACCTCAAGCGCGCCTTCATGGAGTGCGGCGGCAAGAGCCCCAACATCGTGCTGGCGGATGCACCGGATCTGGATGCCGCCGCCAGAAGCGCCGTCGGCGCCATCTTCTACAACCAGGGGGAAGTGTGCACCGCCGCCTCCCGCCTGCTGGTGCAAAACAGCATCAAGCCCCAGTTCATGGAGCGGCTGCTGGCCCATGCCCGCGAGTGGATCTCGGCCAACCCGCTCGACCCCACCACCCGCATCGGTGCCATGGTGGACCACATCCAGATGGAGCAGGTCCTCAACTACATCGCCATCGGCCAGCAGGAGGGCGCCAAGCTGCTGCTGGGGGGCAAGCGCACCCAGCCCGAGGAGGGCGGCTACTACATCGAACCCACCATCTTCGACGACGTGACCCCGACGATGCGCATCTTCCGCGAGGAGATCTTCGGCCCCGTGCTGGCGGTGACCGGCTTCGACACCCTGGAAGAGGCCATCGCCCTTGGCAACGACACCGACTACGGCCTGGCGGCCGCCATCTGGACGGCGGATCTCAACCAGGCGGTGAAAGGGTCGCGCGCCCTGCGCGCCGGCACCGTCTTCGTCAACAACTGGGATGGCGGCGACATGACCATGCCGTTTGGCGGCTTCAAGCAGTCCGGCAACGGGCGCGACAAGTCCCTGCACGCCCTGGAGAAGTACACCGAGCTGAAAAGCACCTGGATCCAGCTCGAATAACGTCATAAATGACGCTTATCAACAAAACAGGGGGGAGAAATCCCCCTTTCTCATTTTTACTCTTTTATCCCCTCGCTCAATCGATATAATCGTCAAATAGCAAGCCATTAAATTTAAAGATAAAAATGCTGTTTTTTCTGGGAAGTGTACTGTTTCTGGTGGTGGGACTGCCGCTGTTGTTCTTCGTGCTGGGTCAGGGGGAAGCCTATGTCACCTGGGGCCCCTGGATCTCCGCCATCGCCCTCATGCTGTGGCTGCTGATGGACGTGGAGAAGATCCGCCGCGGGGGCGGTCGCTGAAGTCGCTCCTGCTGTTAAAATCCCGTCAGACCCATTTATTGTCTTCTTTCCCTGCAAAAGGATCGCTACACTGACTTTTTGCGATGTTTCCCGACATCCGCACTCCAGTGAAGGTTATCCGCATGCAACAACAGATCCAGCGCCAGGGCGTCCTCTATGCCCTCGGCGCCTACACCCTTTGGGGCCTGGCACCCATCTACTTCAAGTCCCTCTCCGCCGTGCCGGCCGCCGAGATCCTGACCCACCGCATGATCTGGTCCTGCGCCCTGCTGATGGTGCTGGTGCTGCTCGGACGCCAGTGGCACAAGGTGCAGGCGGTGCTGCGCCAGCCCAAGGTGCTGCTCACCCTGGCCTTCACCTCCGTCACCGTCGGCGGCAACTGGCTGCTGTTCATCTGGGCCATCAACAACGGCCACATGCTGGATGCGAGCCTGGGCTACTACATCAACCCTCTGTTCAACGTGCTGCTCGGCATGGTGTTTCTGAGCGAGAAGCTGCGCCGCCTGCAGTGGTGGGCGGTAGGGCTCGCCTTTGTCGGTGTTGCCGTGCAGCTCATCGCCTTCGGTTCCCTGCCCTGGATAGCCCTGGTGCTGGCCTCGAGCTTCGCCATCTACGGCCTCATTCGCAAGAAGCTGGCCCTGGACGCCCTCACCGGCCTGCTCATCGAGACCCTGATCATGCTGCCGCCAGCCGCCTTCTATCTGTGGGGCATCGCCGACAGCCCCACCAGCCACCTCACCCAGAATGACTGGCACCTGAACCTGCTGCTCATCGCCGCGGGCGCCGTCACCACGGCCCCCCTGCTCTGCTTCACCGCGGCGGCCACCCGGCTCAAGCTCTCCACCCTGGGCTTCTTCCAGTACATAGGCCCCAGCCTGATGTTCATCCTGGCGGTGACCCTGTATGGCGAGGCGCTGGCGCTGGACAAGATGATCACCTTCGGCTGCATCTGGAGCGCCCTGGTGCTGTTCAGCCTGGATGGCCTGCGCAGCGGCAAGCGGCGCCAGGAGGCCGGCTGAGGCGCCGGCGCAATAATCTACAAGCCAAGGGGCCGCTTTCGGGGTATCAATAGGGGATGAACGCACCCCAATCCCGCATCCACTACTGGCAATCCCGGCTGCTGCCGGGGGTTGAACTCTCCCACTCCCACCACAGGGAGTTCAGCTATGGCCGCCACGTGCATCTGGACTACCACATCGGTCTGGTGCAGCGGGGCGGCCAGAAGTTCATCCACAAGGGGAACAGCCACCACCTGGTGCGCGGCGAACTCTCCACCGTCAACCCGGACGAGATGCACGACGGCCTCAGCCTGCTGCCGGAAGGGTACGAGGTGCGGGTCTTCTCCATCGCCCCCGAGCAGCTGGCCCGCTGGCTGCCGGAGCACCCCGAGCCCTTTTTCCACCAGGGATTGCAGAGCCGCCCCGACCTCTATCAGGGCTTTGCCCGCCTGCACATGCACCTGGACGGCCCTTCCCCCGACGGCCTGCTGGCGGAGAGCCAGTTGCTGGCCCTGCTGGGCGAACTGTTCCGGCTCGCCCCCGAGCGCCACGCCCTGGCGGATCCCCAGCTCAGGTTCCTGCGCGACCATCTGCTGGCCCGGCTGGACGAGCGCCACACCCTGGAGGACCTGGCCGCCCTGTTCGGGCTGGATCGCTTCGCCTTCCTCCGTCAGTTCAAGAAGAAGACCGGCATGACCCCCTATGCCTGGCTCAAGCGGCTGCGCCTCGAACAGGGCAAGCGCCTGCTCGGCAGCGGTCTGCCGGTGAGCGAAGTGGCACTGGCGGTGGGCTTCTTCGATCAGAGCCACTTCCACCACGGTTTTCGTCAGGCCTTCGGGCTCACCCCGGCGGAGTATCGCCAGCAGATGCTGCCCGCCTGAATCGTCGCCGCTGCAATCTTTTACAATCTCCCGTCCCCCGTCCTGCCCCATGCTGTCACCTCCATACCGCTGTCGGAGGTCTTTTATGTTCACCAGCCTGTTTCTGACCCTGGGTCTCGTCCACCTCGTCGCCCTGGCGAGCCCGGGCCCGGATTTCGCACTCATCCTGCGCACCAGCCTGCACAGGCCCACCGCCCTCGGAGCGGCCCTTGGCATCGCCCTCGCCATCCTGCTCCACGCCACCCTGAGCCTGACCGGCATCAGCCTGCTGATCGCAAGCCAGCCCTGGCTCTTTCTCGCCGTGAAACTGGTGGGTGCCCTCTATCTGGGCTGGCTGGGCTGGGGGGCGCTGAAAGCGGCCTGGCAGGGAAGCGGGGATCTGGCGCTGCGCGCCGGAGGCGAGCGGCCGGGCTGGCGCAAGGGGGTGAAGAGCGGGCTGGCCACCAATCTGCTCAACCCCAAGGCGATGCTGTTCTTCATGGGACTGCTGGCCGCCATGGTGACGCCCCAGGTGGATGGCCTGACCCGGGGATTGCTGATCCTGGAGCTGTTCCTGCTCTCCCTCGTCTGGTTCAGCGCCCTGGCCTGGAGCCTCTCCACCCCCCGCGCCCAGCACCTGCTCGGCCGCATCCAGCGCCCGCTCAACCTGATGACGGGCCTGCTGTTTGGCGCGGTCAGCCTCTCCATCCTGGTGGATCTGCAGGGGCACTGGCCAGCGGCCTGACCGGCACGTCCTTGTTGGCGGCAAGCAGGGAGGGGCCTTGACGGACGGCGCGACTACTCCCCGCGCCGCATCCCCTTGCGCAGGTAGACGTAACCCTCCCCCGGGCTGCCCCAGCGCTGATGGGCGCCGTTGTCATAGGCCCTGTCCAGCAGCCGGACACTGTCCGGGCCGATCCAGAGGTACTGCACCAGGGTGGTGGCACCGCCAAAATCGGTGGTGCAATGCCCGACCCGGGTCTGTCCCTTGTACTCCCCGCTCGGCTGGCGGGTCAGCCAGATCTCGCACCCTTCGCGCAGGGAGAGTTGCTGCGGGGTGAGGGAGTCAAGCAGCTCGGGCCGACGCCAGGCGCCGGCAAAATCCGTGGCCCTCGGCATGGTCAGTTCGGCCATCAGGATGCGGCCATCGGGCAGGGAGGAGAAGCGGTAGATGCGCTGGCGAAACGGCCGCTGCGCCCGCTCGGTCAGAAACTGCTCCGCATAGACCCAGCGAAAGGGGCCCTCCCCGGGCCAGATCTCCACCAGCCGCAGCTCGGCACTGGTGAAGCGGGCATCGAAGGTGGCCTGCTCCTGGCTGGAAAACTCCCCCGAGAACCAGGAGAGCAGGGGCTCCAGCCTCCCCTGCGTGGCATGGGGGCCGGGGGCCGTCACGAAGGGGACGGGCGCCGCCCAGATCAGGCTGGCGTAAAACAACCCCAGCAGGGCCGCCATCAGCTGTGTCATCGAATCCTTCCGAGTCGCTTGCATGGCGGCGATTATATGAGCGAACGGTGACAATAACCTCTATCTTGATCAACTCCTTGAAGAGAAAACGAAAAATCCTCTCTGCAGGCGAAAGGAAGCGACGCACCCCCGCAGGCCACGGGGATGACGGCTATCCTTGCTGCGACCCGTCCCTGTTGCCACCAAGAGGAGTCCCCCATGAACACAGTCACTCTGCATCGCGTACTCAAGGCCCCGCCACAGCGGGTATACCAGGCCTTTATCGAGCCGGACGCCCTGGCCAAATGGCTGCCCCCCCATGGCTTCACCTGCAAGGTGGCGGCGCTGGATGCCAGGGTCGGCGGCCAGTTCAGGATGTCGTTCACCCACTTCGCCAGCGGCCACACCCACGCCTTCGGCGGCGAGTATCTCGCGCTGGAGCCGGGCAAGCGCATCCGCTACACCGACCGCTTCGACGACCCCAACCTGCCGGGGGAGATGCAGGTCACCATCACCCTCACCCAGGTGCTGTGCGGCACCGATCTCGCCATCGAACAGGCGGGTATTCCGGCGGTCATCCCTGTGGAGATGTGCTACCTCGGCTGGCAGGAGTCCCTGATGCAGCTCGCCACCCTGGTGGAGCCCGAGATCCCCGCCGAGTGACCCGACACGGGGGCTCCCCCGGTGGCCCCCGCACAGATACCCTTGTGAGAGAGGGGCCTGATCAGGTATCTCTGTGGGCAGGGCGGGCTGTGTTCTTGCAGCGACCATCCACCGCCAGGAGCCCCCATGAAACGAGTCTTGATGATGACCATGGCCGCCGCCCTGCTGGGCGGGTGCGCCGTGAAGAACCAGGTCACCCACAGCCTGCAGGCGATCCCGCTCACGGCCTTCCAGCAAAGCGAGAGCAACCCCAACCAGCGCATCTACAAGGAACCCGGCGTGGATTTGCGCCAGTACCACGCGGTGCTGCTCGACCCCTTGCAGTTCATCCGCCAGGAGAACGGCCAGTGGTATCTGCTGACCGCCAACGAGCAGAACGAGATCGGCCGCTACTACCACGCCACCTTCCAGCGCGAACTGATGAGCCAGGGCGTCAAGATGGCTACCGAACCCGGTCCCGGCGTGATGCGGGTGCAGGCGGCCATCACCAACTTCGACCTGACCCGGCCCGACCCCAAGCTGCGGGATCTGCTGCCCGCCAAGATCGCCATCAACGTCACCCGCGAGGTAATAGGCAAGGAGCCCTATCTGCTCAAGGTGGGCAGCATGGCACAGTTGCTCGACGCCCAGAGCGGCAAGCTGCTGGTGCGGGTGATGGACGCTCGCGAGAGCCCGGACACCACCCACAAG
Organism: Aeromonas sp. PS2Canimalfood6; assembly: GCF_048276795.1. Classification (NCBI taxonomy): domain Bacteria; kingdom Pseudomonadati; phylum Pseudomonadota; class Gammaproteobacteria; order Aeromonadales; family Aeromonadaceae; genus Aeromonas; species Aeromonas sp. PS2Canimalfood6. The sequence continues at coordinate 6,145 of NZ_JBLUXC010000013.1, read as the reverse complement.
GATTCCCCCATCACCGCCGAGGAGATGGAGAAGATGATCGATCAGTGGGCCGCAAGTCGCGCCAAACAGCTGGCCGACAACCTGGGGCGCTGAGCCGGGCCGAAAACGACAAAGCCTGCCAGGGGGCAGGCTTTGTTGTCGCTGAAGCGCGGTTTATTGCAGGTTCAGACCGCCCAGGTAATCCCGCTTGCCCAGATCCACCCCGGCCTGGCGCAGCAGGGCATAGGTCATGGTGAGGTGGAAGTAGAAGTTCGGGATGCCGTACTCGTGGACGCAGCTGTGGCCGTCCATCCCCTTGCCACCGGCCCAGTAGGGATAGTAGTGGCCGCTCGCGTACTGGCTGAAATCGGCGTCCAGCTTGCCTTGCAGGTAGGCGATGGTCTTGGCCACGTGGGCGCGCAGATCCGCCATGGTCTTGGGATCATCCCCCAGCACCGGCGGCTCGCTCAGGCTGGCGGTGGCCACCACGGCGCGGGCGCTGTCACAGCAGATCAGCACCTGCTTGCTCAGGGGCAGCATGTCGACGATGAGGCGCTCATTGAAGAAGTTCTCCACGTTGAACTTCTTCGCCTCGGCGTGGGCCTCGGCCTTGGCCAGGCACTGGTCCAGGTTGGTCAGCATCTTGATGAACTGGGCGGCAATTTCACGATTCATAATGCACTCTCGGTTGGTTGAAGGCAGTAAAACGAGCGGCTCCACTATAGCGCATCCCCCTTGCAGTTCGAGCCCGAGGGGATGAAAAGCGGGGGCGTCCTCCCTGCCCTGCGACAGGCGGTGGCGATCACCGGCGGGCAGCGAGGCCAGAGCGCCGCGCCCCGTCGCCGCACCGAGTCCCTCTTTCCCCTTTTTTTGATCTGTGACAGGCATCTCGTTTTTCGAGGGGCGTAGTCTGGAGCTCGTTGCCCCGGCACGGGCCGGGCACCCATCCCACAAGGAGAATGCCATGAAGATCTACGATCGAAACCGCAATGTGCTGACCCTGGGCCAACGGGTGATGATTGCCGCCACCGGCGCCGTCGACTTTCTGAAAGAGGCTCACACCGATAACCTGACCCCCTATCAGGCCGAGCATGAAAAGTGCGTGCTGCTGGCCAACTCCCGGGAGCAGTACGCCCCCATCGAGTTGATTAGACTAGGCTGATCCCGTTTCCCGTCACCCTACTCTTTACAATTCACCCGGCCGCACGCCCGTCGCTGGCCGGGTTTCTGGTCCCCCGTTTCTCCATCATCTCTCATTGCCCTAGTCCCATTGATGCTCGATGGCAGCTAGCCATGTCTCCATCTGCTTCGGCGTCAAAGGGCCGCTCGGGGTACCGGTCACGGCCCGTGACATGGGGATCAAGCACGCCATCGCCAATGGCTTCGGTTAGGGCGGCGTGAATGCCTGCATATGATTCCAGCGCGGGCAGTGGGCTTGTTCTTGCCATTGGCTGGAAGGGCGGCGAACGCCTTGTCCAGGTGTTCGCCAACACGTTTTGATAGCGACTGCCAACATCGCTGCGACTTGCTTGAAAAGATGATGCTCGCCTACGCGGTGGGCACTGTGCCTCCGTCGATCACATATTCGGTACCGCTGATGGAGGCGGCCAGGGGAGATGCCAGAAAGGCGATGAGATTCGCAACCTCCTGCGGTTTGGCAGGGCGACCGAGGGGGATCCCTCCCAGGGAATCCATGATGATCTGCTTACCTCCCTCGTAGTCCGTGCCAGCCTGGGTTGCCAGCCGCTCGGCCAGCGCAACGGATGCCTCCGTCTCTATCCAGCCGGGAGAGACCCGTACCACCCGCACCCCTTTTGGCGTCACCTCTTTCGACAGGCTCTTGCTGTAGGTTGACAATGCAGCCTTGGCGGCGGCATAGGCCGTGGTCGACTCAGGCAGGGGCAACTCACGCTGGATGGAGGTGACATGGATGATCACCCCCTCCCCCTGTACCAGCATGGCGGGCAGCAAGGCGCGATCCAGGCGCACCGCCGGCATCAGATTCAGGCAGAGCTCCCGCTGCCATTCCTCCTCCCCCAGCGCTGCGAAACCGCCACCCGGCGCCGATGAGCCCCCCAGCACGTGGACAATGATGTCCACACCGCCCAGCCTGGCGTTGACGGCATCCACCACCGTATTGCAGCCTTCCACACTGGTCAGATCGGCGGCGACGAATTGCGCTTCCGGCACCTCCGCCGGGCGGCTGCGCGCCGTGGTCAGCACCCGGGCGCCATTGTCACGAAACAGGGTGAATACGGCCTTGCCCACCCCCTTGGTCCCCGCGGTGATCAATACACGCCGGCCTTGCAGTGCCAAATCCATTGTCATCATCGTATCTCCAGAGAGTGAATGTCGTCGCCCGACATCAGGAACAGGTGATCAAGCATCACAGGACTGCCGGGGAAGTTGCCCGCCACCTTGGCAACCACGGTCACCCGCGCCCCGTCCTGCGTCACCTTCATGGGTGTCACGCAGTAGTCGAAGGCGGCCCGGGTACCCGCCATCCAGGACTGGATGGCGCTATGTCCCTGATGGGTATGGCGTTCGTCCCGCACAAACGCATCTTCGGTGAAACATCCGGCCAGGCGGGCAGGATCCCCCCCGTTGCTGACCTCGAAATAGGTGGCAATGGATGGAAAGAGTAAGGTCGTCATCGTCATCCTCGCTAAAAGACAATTGCTGTACCGCCACTTTCCACATAGGCTTACGTTTAATCAAGTACGCACAAAAAAGTAAGTGACTCACCCATGAACAAGATCTATACCCCGTCCACGGCGGCCACCGGTGTCGAAGAGGTGCTCAAATTGCTGGAAGGGCGCTGGAAGCTGGTCATCCTGTTCCACCTGTTTGATGGCAAGGTGCAGCGTTATTCGGACTTTGAGCGGCTGATCCCGGCCATTTCCCAGAAGATGCTTGCCCAGCAGTTGCGACAGCTGGAAGCAGACGGCATCGTCGTGCGCAAGGTCTACCCGCAGGTGCCGCCCAAGGTGGAGTATCGCCTGACCGACTGGGGACAGGCTCTGTGCCCGGCGCTGGACGCCCTGCTGAAATGGGCGGAGCAGAAAGAGGCGCTACAGCCCGAAAACGCAGCCGAGCAGGAAACGTCCGACTAGCCATCCGTCAACCAGGCAGCCGCAAACCGGCTCCGCCACCCTGGTCCTAACAATTCACCCGGCCGCACGCCATGTCGCTGGCCGGGTTTCTCTCTCCCCTCTCTACTCCTTCTCCGAGCCGCTGCACCTTATGAGGGCGAGGCGATGCAGCTGGCCGGGATCCAGCCTGATTGCCCCGCTTCGTTGTGAACCCAGAGCCAGCCTGCCAGCTCCCGATCCACCCGTACCCGCTCCCCCGCCGCCACGTCCAGCTCCCGGGCGGTATAGTCCTGGCGCGCCTGCGCCTCCTCCGTGCCGATCGGGGTCAGCAGGGACAGGGGCGCCCACCCCTCGTTGCCGTCTGCGGTAAAGGTGCGCACCCAGCCCGGGAACTCGTCGTCCTCGTGGCCGATGCGCACCCGCTCTCCGGCCCGAAAGGCGATGGGATTGGGGTAGCAGGTGTGGTGCGCCGTGGTGATCAACGCCAGCATTGTCTCGTCCTCCGACAGGTTCTGATGAGTAACGTCCAGAGTCATACCACAAGCAGGGCCCCGTTGCGTCAACCGGGCTCACACCCTCTGGCAGAGGGTGTGAGCCCGGGGCGGGCCGACGACCCTGACCCCCACGATTCATTACTGTCAGTGAATTTTCATATCATCCGAGTGTCATTTCAGTGAACACATCGCCGCCCTAGACTGCTTCTCGAACCTTAACGAGGAGTCTTGTATGAAACTCACCCCTATCCCGTTGCTGGCCGGCACCCTCGCCTCGGCCTTCTCTTTCAACACCTTCGCCGGTGACATCGTCTCGGTGCAGTTCAGCGATGGCCGCCCGGCCGTGACCGGCGTCGAAGCGGTGAACAACGCGCTCAACCCCATCGGCGTCAACGTGGTCACCGTCGACATTCCCGAGGCCGCCAGGCCGCTGCTCGCCGCCTCCCACCGCCGCGCGTTGACCAAAGCGGAGCACGGCGCCCTGATCTCGGCCTTCAACCTGAGTCAGGGGGAGCTGCTGGAACAGGCCAGGCTCGCAGGGCGCGAGCCCGCGGTGCAAGGAGGCGGCGTCGCCACCGAAGAGACCGGCGTCGGCCCCTACCCCAAGGTCTATGACCTGATGGCGCTGGACGAGCGCACCCGCAGCGCCGTACTCGGCAAATATGGCCGCATGCACGTCAACTCCGCCGAGGACGGCACCGACATCGACGAGGTGATGACGGTGGTCAGCGGCGGCCCGTTCCGCTGGGGCTTTACCCTCGAAGACGGCAGCATCGCCCGCTTCCAGATAGACAAGGTGGGCCTTGAGGACAAGGCCGTGCGGATCAGCTATCACGGGCTCGGCATGCACGCCGGGTTGATGGATGCAAAACAGGGGCTGCTGGTGGCCTTCGCCCACGGGCCCAGAGCGTTCACCATGCGCTACCAGGCCGACGTGCCCCACGCCCAGTTGCTCGGCACCAACCCCTGGGCCGATGTCGGCATCACCCTGCCCCCCGCCCCCGGCAAGGTGCAGTAAGCCGGTGCGTGCCATCTGGCGGCGGGGCCCGGGCCCTGCCGCCTGCTTCTATGCCTGCCGTCACGGGCCGGGGTGCCCGGGGCCCATCGCCTCTCTTTCGTCTGCGTCCCTGCCACGCCCGGGGGGCCATGATCCGGGCCGGTCTGCCACCGGCAACTATCTGTCTGGCGGGGGATGGGGGGTGGACACCCCGGGGAACCGCACTATTGTGATAAAAGTGCGCAATGATGGCGCCATCATTTACCAGTAGTGAATTAACGGGGGCAGGATGAACAAGATCACGGCGCTGAACGTCTTTCGCCGGGTGGTGGAAATGGGCACCTTCAGGGCGGCGGCGGACGATCTGCGCCTCTCCCAGGCGGCGGTCAGCAAGAACATCAACGAGCTGGAAGCCTATCTCGGCATCGCCCTCATCAACCGCACCACAAGGCGGCTGAGTGTCACCGAATCCGGCATGGCCTATTACGGCCAGATATGCGCCGTGCTGGACAGCCTGGAGGCCGCCGACCAGTCCATCATGGCCGCCTCCTTCACCCCCAGGGGCAGGCTGAGGATCGGCATGCCCATGTCCTACGGGCTGATCCGCCTCAACCCCCTCGTCTGCGCGTTCCAGCGCCGCTACCCGGAGATCGGCATCGAGGTGATCCTGAGCGACGCCTACATGGATCTGGTGGATCAGGGGCTGGACGTGGTGATCCGGGGGGCAGGCACCCTGGAGGACTCCACCCTGCGCGCCAAACCCCTGTGCGAGGTGCAGCGGGTGCTCTGCGCCGCCCCCGATTACCTGAAGGAGGCGGGCCAACCCGCCCACCCGGCGGATCTCAAGGGCCACAACTGCCTGCGCTACAGCCTCTCCTCCTCCCCCAACAAGTGGTTCTTCACCCGGGACGCGGAGAGCGTGGCGGTGGAGCTGCCCCCCGCCAGCTTCTGCGCCAACAACGGCATCGCCCTGAAACAGGCGGCGGTGCAGGGGCTCGGGGTGATCCTGGTACCGGATGAATTCGTGTCGGACGAACTGGCGGACGGCACCCTGGTCAGACTGCTCCCCAACTGGCTACCCGACCCCCACGCCCTGTTCGCCGTCTACCCCTTCCACAAGGAGCAGTCCCGCAACGTGCGGCTCTTTATCGAATTTATCGTCAAGGCGTTTCAGCCGAGGTGAGCCAGACAGGCGGGATCCTGAGGTTTTTGTCTGTCGGAACCCGCCTGCATGTAGGTTCGATTAACGAAGCGTCATCGGACGATCGCGGAATCGAACCTACAGCCCTCCAAGTCTTATATTCCTAAATAACTGATCCCAATAGTGCTACACCTTCGCTGTGCCATAGCCATTCCCCGGGAAAGGAGACACGGTATCCATGAAGTGTTTCACTCGGGCCAGCAGGTTTGCCATCCCTCTGCATTGATGATTGCGCGTGATGGTTTCATGTAACTTGTGCCATAGCCGTTCTATGTGATTAACCCAAGGGCTGTAAACTGGCTGGAACACCAGGCAGAACTTGGGATTCTTCTTCAACCATCGCTCGGTCTGTTTGCTTTTGTGAATGATGTAGTTATCGAGG